>CAMWVJ010000061.1 GCA_947177645.1 uncultured Desulfovibrio sp. | reverse complement strand
TTTTTAGGATTCTTCCGGCACCAGCACCCGTCTTCCGCTTCGCTCCAGACGGACTGAAGGAAGATTTGTCCCTCATGTCGTATATGATTTTCTCCTATACACAAAGCCGCCGGCCGGGAGGCTTTTTTGCGCACAAAAAAAGGCCGCAGCCCCGAGTGTGCGGGCCGCGGCCTTGAGCGCTCATGCGCGGATGGTCACTTGCGGGTGAAGACCATGTTGCCCTTGAACACGGCGCAGGCGGGATCGAGCTTGTCCAGCGGCAGGGCGTCGTCGGCCAGGCGGATCTTTTCGTCTTCAGGCCAGAGGGCGAAGTTGGGATAGTCCTGCGACTGCACGGCCACGATGGCCTTGGGGTGCGTCGCCTTGCTGATGGGGCTCTGCTGTTCGGAGTTCTGCCAGGTGCCGGCCACGATCTGGAGGCTGCACTTGCCGGACTTGTCCTGCAGGCCCACGTTGTAGTTGGCGTTCTCACCCTTGGCGGCCGGGGCGATCACGAGGAAGCCGGCGTCATTGACATATTCGCCAACGAGGGGGAGGTCATAGGGGCCGGGGGCCTTGGTTTCCGCCGCCTGGGCGGAGCCGATGAATCCGAAGGCGCAGAGGGCCGCAGCGGCAAAAAGCAGTTTTTTCATTTTCATTCTCCCATACGGGCTTTGTGCCCCGATCAGCCGGGACCCCTGTAGACTAGGCCCATCGCCGCCCCCTGTAAAGGATTTTTCGGGCCGGCCGCGCAAATGGCGGGGCAAGGGGCACAGGGGCAGCATCGAAAAAAGGCGCACGGCCCTGAAAGCCGTGCGCCTTTGCAATGTTTGGAGGGGCGCCAAGCCCCTTGAACCTCTTAGAACGCGCCGGGATTGGCCGCAACCAGGACCCAGCAGATGATGCCGACCACGCAGCCGTAGAGCAAGAAGGGCCAGAAGGTCTTGCGCATGACCTCGCCCTCGCGGCCGGAGAGGCCCACCACGGCGCAGGCGGCGACGATGTTGTGGATGCAGATCATGTTGCCCATGGCGCCGCCCACGGTCTGCGCCGCTTCGATGATAGAGCGGGGCAGGGTGAGCATGGTGGCCATATCCCACTGGAACTCGCCGAACATGAGGTCCGAGATGGTGGCCGAGCCGGTGATGAAGGCGCCGAGGCCGCCCACGAAGGCCGCGAGCAGGGGCCAGATGGCGCCGGCGGCGGCGCCCACGGTCTCGGCGAGGGCCAGGGGCATGGAGGGCGCGCCCAGCGGGTTCACGGCCGAGCCGCGGAAGATGGCGACGAGCGCCACGGCGAAGCACAGCGCGATGGTGGGCGACTTCATCTTCTGGAAGCTCTCGCTCCACGCGGCCTTGACCGCCGGGGCGGGCATCTTGTGCAGCCAGATGGTGAGCAGCGCAACGAAGATGAAGAAGGTGCCGGGGAGATAGAGATAGGTGATGCTCTCGGTGATGTCCTTGAAGCCCAGGATGTTGCTGAAGGTGATCTTCTGCGCGGTCATCCAGCCCTTGATGCCCAGTTCGGGGATGCGGGAGATGACGAGGAGGAAGCAGATGATCACATAGGGCAGCCACGCCTGGAACTGGCTCATGTGGGCCTTGAACTCGGTGCTCGTGTTCTGGCTGGCCGTGCCGGACCAGGAGGCCTCCCACTTGGAGGGATCGCCGAAGCCCCACACGTCCTTGGGCACGCAGATGCCCTGCTTGGCGCCCCACACCACCACGGCGAGGCCGATGAGGCCGCCGAGCATGGCCGGGAACTCCGGCCCGAGCGCCCAGGCGCAGCCCACATAGGGCACGAGGAAGCAGATGGCCGCGAACACGCAGAACTTCCAGGCGCGGAAGCCGGCGGCCCAGGAGCGCTCGGGGCCCCAGAAGCGGGTCATGAAGCCGAGCATGAAGATGGTGATGATGATGGCCATGGGCCCGTGCATGAAGGTGGCCCATTCGCCCACGAGCTTGGCGAAGCCGTCAAAGCCGGTGAAGGGCAGGTTCGGGTCCACGCCCACGAGGGCCGCGATTTTTTCCTTGAGCAGGCCGAAGCCCACGAGGATAGGCGTGCCCACAGCGCCGAAGGAGACCGGCACGCTGTTGAACACAAGGCAGACGACGGCCGCGGCCATGGCCGGGAAGCCCAGGCCGAGCAAAAGCGGCGCCGCCAGGGCCGCAGGCGTGCCGAAGCCGGCCGCGCCTTCGATGAAGGCCGCGAACAGGAAGCCGATGATGATGGCCTGCACGCGGCGGTCACGGCTCACGTTCTGCATGCCGTACTGGATGGTCTCCATGCCGCCGCTTTTCTCAAGCGTGTAGAGGATGAGGATGGCGCCGAAGACGATGATCAGAACGCCGATGGCGATGATCACGCCCTGGATGGAGAGCGCCATGAGGCGGAGGATGGAAATATCCCAGCCGAAGATGGCGCAGACGACACAGGCGCCCCACGCGAAGGGCATGGCCCTGGTGGCGGGCCAGCGCATGCCCACCATCAGGATGAGGGCGACCACAATGGGGATGATCGCCAGCAAGGCCAGAAATCCGATTGACATGAAAACCTCCCTCGGGACCCGGTTTGCGGCACCGAGCCCGAAGAACCTGCTGGAAGGCTGCGGGCCCCGCCCCTTCGCGCCAGCGCCGGCGAAGGTGAGGGCGCCGCGTGGGTTCGCGGGCCGATGTCAGAAATAATCTCCAGTCCTTTATGGATAGCGTAAAGGCCCGGCAATGCGCAAGGGGCGCCGGGCACTTTTCCCGGCTCGCAGGCAGGCAATTTTTTTCACAAAGTCCTGTCACGCGGCCGCCCGGCAGTTGGCGGGCCAGAGGGCGCATGCCGGGATACGGCGCCAAAAAAGAGGCGCCTCCGATGCCGTTGTTCGGGGCACCGGAGGCGCGGGTCTTGCTGCGGCCGCGGCCGGGGTTTGTGGAGCAGCTTGCGGGGAATGCCCTAGATGGCGGCGACCTTTATCTCGAGGATGTCGTTGCCGTCCTTGATGATGTAGTCATACACGCCCTGCCACTTCGCTTTCGCCTTGGAGATGGCTTCGCTTTCCGAGGCCGCGTCGACGATCTTGGAGGCGGTCACGGTGCCGGCGGCGCCCAGTTCAGGCTTGCTGACCTTTCCGGTCACTTTGTATTTGGCCATGGTTCCCTCCCTTATGGAGATTTGTGTGGCCGCGCAGCCGCAGTAAAACGTTTCTGCCGCATCACTCCGCGTGATGGAACAGCATGAAGGTGGCGATGCCGAGGAAGAACAGGATGAGCGAGCCGCACACATGCAGCGCGATGCCGCCCACGGCAGTCCAGTAGTCATGATGGCGGATCAGCGTGCCCATCTCGTCCGTGAAGGTGGAGAACGTGGTCAGCGCGCCCAAGAAGCCCGTGATGACCATCAGGTGCAGGTAGTTGGAGGACGTGATGTTCATGGCCGCGAAAATGCTGGAGACGAGGCCGATGATATAGGCGCCCAGCCAGTTGGCGGCGAGCGTTCCTGGCGGGATGGACGGATAGAGGGCGTTGAGCCCGAGGCCGAGCAGCCAGCGGGAGGTCGCGCCACAGGTGGCGCCGATGCCGATGGCGATGATGGAGTACACGATATTCAGTGCCGAAGCGCCCATGGTCCCCCCTTGCATGTGAAAAAGATTACAGAGAGGCAGGCAAACGGGCATTTTTGCCGGCCGCGAGACTCTTGTTCCGGGCAAGTCCCGGAAGCGACGGCAGTATTGAACCAAAAGCTCCGTGTGTCAAGCCAGATGCAGTGGCGGCTTTTGCGGCCGGCTGTACAGTGCGTGCGGGGCGGTACGCACGGCACATACGCCCTTTGCATTGCGGAAGCCGTGGCGCAAAAAAGGGCGCGCCCCCTTGCGGAAAGCGCGCCCCGGTGAGCCGGCCGCCCGTGCGGGCGGCGGGCTAGTCCTTCTTGAGGTTTTCGGCCAAAAGCTCGGCGATGTGCTGCACCTTGATCTTCTGGCCCTTCTTTTCCGCGCCGCCCTTGATCTGCATGACGCAGCCCGGGCAGTCCACCACAAGGCGCTCGGCCCCGGTCTCCGCGATGTGCTTCAGCTTGTTGTCCATGAGCTGGCCCGAGATCTCCGGGAACTTCATGGAATAGGTGCCGCCGAAGCCGCAGCAGACCTCTTCCTCCTCGCAGGGCACGTATTCGGCCGCGTCCGCGATGAGCTCGCGCGGGGCCTCCTTGACCTTGAGGCCGCGGCAGAGGTGGCACGAGGCGTGGTAGGTCACTTTCTCGCCGCTCTTCTCGAAGTCCTCGGGCTTGAGGCCCAGCTTGTCACGCACGAAGGAGCTGAAGTCGATGATCTTGTCCGCGAAGGCCTGGGCCTCGTAGCGCTCGGGATCGTTCTCCAGCAGCTTGGGATAGACATGCTTGAGGTGCGAGGCGCAGCTCGCGCAGAGCGTGACGATATAGTCGTAGTCCTTGGGGTCGAAGGCGCCGATGTTCTGCTTCGCTATCTCGGTGGAGGTCTTGCGCTCGCCCATCATCTCCACGGGCAGGCCGCAGCAGGTCTGCTCCATGGGGAAGTCCACGGCCACGTTCTTGGCGCCCATGATCTTCACCGCGGCCTCAAGCTGCTCGGGATAGATGAAGTCCTGCGCGCAGCCGCCGAAGATGGCGACCTTCATGGTGGGGTTCTGCACGCGCGGCCGGATGGACTCCCACTTGTCGCGGAAGGCCTTGGGCGCCAGCGCGGGCAGGGCCTTGAAGCCGTGCTTGCCGAGGAACATGTTGGGCAGATGCCGCTGGAACTGCGTGCCGCCGGTAAAGGGCTTCTGGGCCTTGCTCGCGAAGCGCAACAGGGTCTGGAAGAGCTTGCGGTTCTTCATCACCGAGGCGAGCAAGGCGGCCTGGGCGCCCGAACCCTGCTCCTCGGAGCAGCGGGCGCGGATCTCGCGGATGAGGCGCGGCAGGTCGATGCCGCCGGCGCACACATTGGCGCAGGATTCGCAGCCCACGCAGTTCTGGCAGAGCACCTTGGCCTTGTCCTTGCCGTGGAAGAAGTAGGTGAGGATGAGGCCGATGGCGCCGATATAGATGTAGCCCATCTTGTGGCCGCCCACGAGACGGAACACCGGGCACACGTTGGCGCAGGCGCCGCAGCGCACGCAGCGGAAGATCTGCGAGAAGAGCGGGTCTTTGGCGATCTCGGTGCGGCCGTTGTCGAGGAAGACCACATGCAGTTCCTTGCGGCCGTCCGGGCCCGTGGCACAGGGCACGCAGCCCGAGATGAGGCTCACATAGGCCGTGAGGCGCTGGGCCGTGGCGTTGCGCGGCAGCACCTGGAGGGCGGTGAGGGCCACGTCCAGCGTGGGCACCAGCTTGTCGAGGCCGGCCACGGCCACATGGATGGGCGCCAGCGTCTCCACCATGCGGGCGTTGCCCTCGTTGGTCACGGTGGAGATGGCGCCGTTTTCGGCGATGGCGAAGTTGCAGCCCGAAACACCCATGTCCGCGGCGATGAACTTGCGCCGAAGCTGCACGCGCGCCACCTTGACGAGCTTCTGAACGTCCTCGGCCTCCTGCTTCTCGCCGGTCTCCTTCTCGAAGTTGTCGGCCACCTGGTAGCGGGAGAGGTGGATGGCGGGCATGACCATGTGCGAGGGGCCTTCGTGGCGCAGCTGGATGATCCACTCGCCGAGGTCGGTCTCGTCCACGATGATGCCTTCCTTCTCCAGCGCGGGGTTGAGCTGGATCTCCTCGGCGGTCATGGACTTGGACTTGACCACGCGCTTGACGTGGTTCTTCTTGGCGATGCCCACGATGATGCGGTTGGCGTCCTCGGCGTCGGCCGCGCGGTGCACATGCACGCCGAGCTTTTCGGCGTTCTTCTTGAACTCCTCGTAGAGCTCTTCCATGTGCTGACAGGCGTCGTCCTTGGCGGCGGCGATCTCCTCGATGAGCCTGCGCTCGTCCACATCCTTGAACACGGCCTCGCGGTTGGCCTTGTAGGCCACGGCGAAGGTGTCGAGGGTGCGGCGCAGGAACTCGTCGCCCAGGGCCTCGTCGATCTGTTTGCGGTAGTCGGAAAGGGTGGACGGCGCTTTATGCATGGCCTTCCTCCAGAAGGATGATGTGCAGTTCCAGCGGGCCGTGAACGCCCACTGCGGCCACGCGCTCGATGTCGGCGGTGCGGCTCGGCCCGGTGACGAAGGTGGTGAAGGTGCCGGCGCCGTCCTTGTGGTCGTTCATGCGCTCGCGCAGCTGGCCGGCGATGGAGGGGAGATCGGGATAGATCTCGGACTTGCGCAGGAGCACCACGTTGACCTCGGAGATCATGCCCGCGAGGCGCACGTCCTCGTTGTCCGTGTCGAGCATGCAGGTGCCGCTGGCGGCCACGCCGAGCACGGCCTGGGAGAGGCCCACGTCGATGCCCGCGAGATAGCCGCGCAGGCCTTCGCGCAGGCAGAGGAAGCCCTTTTCCTGGCAGGCTTTCTGAAGCTCGGCGAAGTCCGCCTCGTCAAGGCCCGGGGCGGCGACCACGCGCTGCACGCGGATGGGGCACTTGTTGGGGCCGAGCGGGCCCTTTTCCGTGCCCGGCTCGTCGGCGAGCAGTTCGGCGGGCGCCTTGCTCGCGCACACGTCCACCACATATTGCAGGGCCGCCGCCATGGTGGGCAGCTCCTGCACCACGGCATTGACCAGGGCGGCCTTGGCGCTGAAAGCCTCGACCAGTTCCGGGTTCACAGGGGGCATATCTTGCTCCTTTGCAGATTTTGAACGCGGGGGGGGGGGGCGGCCGCGCGCCCCCCCCCGGGGGGGTTTTTGGGGGGGGGGGGCGGCCGGCGGGGTGGGGTCGGGGGGTGGAACCGGGGGGGGGGTAGG
>CAMWVJ010000060.1 GCA_947177645.1 uncultured Desulfovibrio sp. | reverse complement strand
CAGGAGACAGATAGAGACAGGAGACAGATAGAGACAGGAGACAGATACAGACAGGAGACAGATAGAGACCGGAGACAGATAGAGCCAGGAGACAGAGAGAGACCGGAGCCAGAGGGAGCGCGGGGGCAGGGGGAGGGCGGAGGCGCCCCGTTCGGCGCCCTCCGGCGGCTGGAAGTGGAGGCTCGCGCCCTCGCGCAGGTCGAGCAACAGCCAGAGCGCGAACCCGGCCGGGAGCGCGCCGCCCTCCTTCTCCGCGTTGCCGGTAAGCAAAAGCCAGAGCCGGCGCTGCCAGAATTGCGGGACCATGGCCGCGATGCGCCGCCCCACAGCATACTTGCGCAGGCGCATGATGGCGGCCGAGGGCGCGGCCCCGGCGGTCAGGCGCGAGGCCGCGAAAAAGCAGAACGGCTCCTTGCGCTCATGGCGCAGGCAGAACTGGCGCTTTTGCCCATTGCCGTAGAGGCTCAGGACGAGCAGGCCCGGGGCGGCCTCCTGGAGTTTTTCGATGCGGCTCCCCACGAGCTGCGGCTCGGCGGCTTCGCAAAAGCGGCGGAAGAGATGGGCGTCCATGGCGCCAGTCTAGCGCGGCGCGGGCGCGGGAACAAGGCGCGGAGGGCCGCCCGGGGAGGACGCCGGCCCGGAGGCTTTACAGGCGCCCGCGGGACGGCATAGGCTCTGTGCATGCTGTCCGCTTCCGTTTCGACTTGGGCTCCCGCCGTTCCCGTGGCCCTGCTCCGCTGCGCAAGCTATGAGCCGCCCGTGGTGCGCGATGCGGTGTTCCGCACTCTGGACGCCTCGGGCCTTGCCGTAGCCCCGGGCGCCCGCGTGCTCGTCAAGCCCAATCTGCTCATGGCTAAGCCGCTCGCCTGCACGCATCCGCAGGTGGTGGCCGCGGCCTGTGAATGGCTGCTCGGGCATGGCGCCCGCGTGGAGGTGGCGGATTCGCCGGGCTTTGGCCGCGCCATCGCCGTGGCCGAGGCCATCGGCCTCACCGAAGCCTTGCGGCCCTTGGGCCTCGCCGTGGCGCCCCGTGACAGGGCCGCGCGCGTGGAACTCCGTCTTCCTGACGGCGGCCGGCTGCCGTTCCGGGTCTCGCGCCGGGCGCTGGAGGCCGACCTTGTGCTTTCAGCGGCCAAGGTCAAGGCGCACAGCCAGATGGAGCTGACGCTCGCGGTCAAGAACTGTTTTGGCTGCGTGCCGGGCCTGCGCAAGGCGCTTGTGCATGCACGCGAGGGGCAGGAGCCGGCCCTTTTTGCGGACGCCCTGGCCGCGCTCTGGGCGGCGCTCCCGCCGGTGGCGGCGCTGGCCGACGGCGTGACGGCCATGCACGTCACGGGGCCTTCCCGGGGCGAGCCCTTCGCGCTCGGGATCGTGGGCGCGAGCGTGTCCGCGCCGGCGCTGGATACGGCCCTGCGCGAGCTTTTAGGCGCGCCGGTGCCCCCGCTGGAACGGGCCCTCGGGCGCCGGGCCATGGCCGGAGACGCCGCCGCCAGGCCCGAAGCCGCCTATCCGCTCCTGAGCCCCGGCGAGTGCCGCGTGCAGGGCTTCATCGTGCCCGCCACGCTCAAGCACACGTCCTTCAGGCCCGGGCGCCTCGTGAAGAGCCTCTGCCGCCGCGCATGGGCGGCTGTGCGGGGCTAAACCTACTCCTTGCGCGGCTCGCGGGTGAGGTCGTCCTCGCTCGCGCGGGCGTGCTCCACAAAGCGTTCGGCAATGCCCGGCACCTCGCCAAGGCCCACGAGATTGGCCTCCACCTCAAAGCCCGCGGCCCTGAGCCGCGAAGCCCAAGAGTCTTCCTCCTCGCCCGCGAGGTCGTTGCGGGCATGGTCGCCCGCCACCAGCATCAGCGGCTGGAGCCACACGCGGCGCACCTTGTGCGCGCGAAGCTCGGCCAAAAGCTCGTCAAAGCTGCGGCTGCCCTCCACCGTGGCGATGAAGACGAGCGGGTCGCTCGTCTGGAAGGCCTGGCGCGTGCCCTCCAGCACGAGGTCCGCGCGGCCCTTTTCCTGGCCGTGGCCCATGAGCACCAAGGCGTCGCCCGGCTGGCGGCGCCCGGCCAGCGCGCCGAGCACGTCCCTGGCCACGTCCTGCGCGTCGGCGCGCGATTCCAGCAGCGGGCGGCCGAGATAGACGGCCTTGAAGCGGCCGGGATGCTTCGCCACATCCAGCAGCACCGCCCGCGCCAGCGCCGCGAATTCCTCCCCGGCCATCACATGCAGCGACTGCACGCGCACGACCTCCACGCCGTCGCGCGCAAGCTGGGCAAGGCCGGCCGCGATACCGCCCACCGGCCGCCCCTCCCTGGCGAGCTTCTTGCGGATGATCTGCGAGGTATAGGCCCAGACCACGGGCGCATCAGGCCAGGCGGCCCTGAAGGCCTTGTCCGTGGCCTTGAAGGCGGCTTCGGCCTCGGGAACGCTGGTGCCGAAGGCCACGAGCAGGATGCCTTCGCGGGGGGCCTCGCCAGCGGCGCCGGCGGGCGCGGCGGCGAGGCACAGGCAGAGGAACAGGGCGCCCACAAGGGCTGCGACGGGCGGAAACACACAAAGGCGGGGCGGGAAGGAACGGGCACAAGACATGGACGGCCTCCAATCGTGCGTTGAAAGGGCGTGAAAGGCGCGCCGGACACTCCGGCGGCCTGGGCGGGTTTCGGACTTGAGGGATGTGGAGCGTGGGATGCGCCCGCCATTGCTTCGCCTTCACCGGCAGCCCCCATGGGGCCGGGCCTTCGCCCGTGTGCCGACTGGCTGTCGCGCCGTCCGGGCAGCCCGCAGGACCTGGCCTCATGACCGGGCCGCAGGAGCTGGCCGGACGGCGAGGAAGCGCCGTGCCCTCTTACCGCAGCGCGACTGTTTCCGATTTGCACGGAATTCCCCGCAATCCTGCGCCCTTACCTCTTCAGCCCAAAAATGTCAACGCTTTTCCGTGCCCACGCCGCGAAATTCCTTGCGCTTTTTCGCGCTTTCGTCTATGGTGCCAGTCCCTCGCGGTGCATGCGGGGAAATCCATCGGTTGTTTGGAGGCAAGGCAATTATGGCAGACACGGAAACCGGGCACGACGAAATCGATTTCGGCGCCGCCCTCGAGGACTACCTCAACCCCGATTTTGGCGATCTTGAAGAAGGCTCCATCACCAAGGGCGAGATCGTCCGCGTCAACGACGACAACGTGCTCGTGGACGTGGGCTTCAAGTCCGAGGGCCAGATCCCCACGGCCGAGTTCCGCGACGCGGCGGGCAATGTGGGCGTCAAGGTGGGCGACAGGGTGGATGTCTATGTGGTCCGTAAGAACGAGCAGGACGGCACCATCACGCTCTCCTTTGAAAAGGCCAAGCGCATGCAGGTCTTCGACCAGCTCGAGGACGTGCAGGAGAACAACAAGGTCATCAAGGGGCATATCGTGCGCCGCATCAAGGGCGGCTACACGGTGAACATCGGGGGCGTTGAGGCCTTCCTGCCCGGTTCCCACGTCGATTTGCGCCCCGTGCCGGACATGGACGCCCTGGTGAACCAGGAGTTCGAGTTCCGCGTGCTCAAGATCAACCGCCGGCGCAGCAATGTCATCGTGTCGCGCCGCGTGCTGCTCGAGGAGGAGCGCGACGCCAAGCGCGCCGAGCTGCTCAAGACCCTCGCCGAGGGCCAGGTGGTCAACGGCAAGGCCAAGAACATCACCGAGTACGGCGTCTTCGTGGACCTCGGCGGCCTCGACGGCCTGCTCCACATCACGGACATGAGCTGGAAGCGCATCCGCCACCCCAAGGAAATGATCACCATGGGCCAGGACCTGACCCTCAAGGTGCTCTCCTTTGACCGCGAGACCAACAAGGTCTCCCTGGGCCTCAAGCAGCTCGTGCCCGACCCGTGGCAGGACATCTCCGCCCGCTTCCCGCAGGGCGCGCGCATCAACGGCAAGGTCACGAACCTTGTGGACTACGGCGCCTTCGTGGAGCTGGAGCCGGGCGTCGAGGGCCTGGTGCACATCTCCGAAATGTCGTGGACGCGCAAGCTGCGCCATCCCTCCCAGATGGTGCACACCGGCGACGAGGTGGAGGTGGTCATCCTCGGCGTGGACGGCGAGAAGAAGCGCATCAGCCTCGGCATGAAGCAGGTCCGGCCCAACCCGTGGGAGCTCGTGGCTGAGCGCTATCCCGAGGGCACGGTGCTTGAGGGCGTCATCAAGAACATCACCGAGTTCGGCATGTTCATCGGCATCGAAGACGGCATCGACGGCCTCATCCACGTGTCCGACATCTCGTGGACCAAGAAGGTGCGCCACCCCAACGAGCTTTACAAGGTGGGCGACGTGGTGCAGGCCAAGGTGCTGGTGGTGGACCAGGGCAACGAGAAGTTCACCCTGGGCATCAAGCAGCTCGCCGACGACCCGTGGGCCCATGTGCCGGATACCTATCCCGTGGGCTGCACCATCAAGGGCACGGTGACCAATATCACCGACTTCGGCCTCTTCGTGGAGGTGGAGGAAGGCATCGAGGGCCTGGTGCATGTGTCCGAGCTCTCGGGCAAGAAGCTCAAGACCCCGGCCGAGGCCTTCAAGGAAGGCCAGGAGATCCAGGCCAAGGTCATCCACGTGAGCGCGGAGGAGCGCCGCCTCGGCCTCTCCATCAAGCAGATCAAGGACGAGGAGGAGCGCCGCAAGCCCAAGGAATTCCACGCCGGCCCGCAGGAAAGCGGCCAGAGCCTGGGCGACCTGCTCAAGGCTGCCGCGCAGGAGAACAGCGAGGACTAGACCGGCTTTCCGCCATATCAGCAGCACAAGAGGGCAACCATTGCGGTTGCCCTCTTGCGGATGTGGCGCAGAAAATTTGGAGGTGAGCGGCCAGCCGCCCGCCGGGGCCTTTCGGGCGAGCCGAGGGAACGCGTCGAACCGGCCTTGGCTGTGGCCTCGTGCTTTTCTGGGGTACCCGGGCGCTCATAAGCGCCCGCTGGCACAATGGCGGCGCGCCACGCGCCCGGAGCTTCCACCACGTGCCTCTTTGCTCCGTGGAGTGTGGTGCCGGGTACGAGGAGGCCGGGGAAAGCTGCCGCGACGTTTGCGTTGTACACCAGCGCATTGCCGGCGCTTTTCTCCAAAATGTTGAGGCGGAAGAGAGCGGATACCGCATTCAGGCTTATGCGCGCTAAACAGGCATGTACGGGGCCATGGAATGAAAACTATTAAGATCATCTTCACTGTTGAGCTTATAGTATTTTTTGCTGGATTGCTGTTTGGTATCACTGGATCATCCCTGGGCTTGACGCGCACTATCGATCCTGCTGTAAGAATGGATGAAGTAAAGATCCTTGGCAACTACAGGCCCATACGCAGTGATGAGTGGTCTCTTGTAACGCTGCTCGCCCTGGCACAGTACAATAACGAGCATCAGTTTCCCAAGCTCAATGAAAATATGGGCGTGGAGGGGAAAAAACTTGCCATAGCCCACGATATAGGTGTGCCCGTCAAAGAGCTCTCGCTCATTGGCAAGCCGGCGACCTGGGGTTTTTATCTCTTTGATTTGCGCCACGCGCTGTCGTGGTTCTGGCTGTTCCCGCTCTTTATTGGCATAAATGGCGTCTGGTTCCTCCTGAATATGGTGTGGCAAAAACAGCCGGGAGTGAATTTTTGCTTCAGCCTCTACCTGGCCTTTTCCTATCATTCCGTCGGCTGGTCCTTCTGGCCGGCCTGGCAGATAGGGCTTGGCTGCCTCAGCACAGCGCTTTTTTTGTATATTTTAAAACATCACGGCCGCAGAGGAGCGCTGCTGGCATCTTTGGCGCTGGGTGTCTTTCTGGCCTCCACCGCACTTACCATATATTATCCTCGTCTCATCCCGATCCTGACGTTCCTGCTGCTTCTTGTTCTGGCGGTATGCCTTGAGGAAAAACTGTTCAAGAGGATGTATGAGAAGAAATGGTATCTCCTGCTGGCGGCAGTGATAACCATAGGCATTTTGTCCAGTTGGTATATAAATAATTCCGATGCCATTTCCGCCATGCTCTCCTCTACCTATCCCGGTCAGCGCCGGAACTATGGCGGCAGCTTTAACCTTTTCCGCGGCTTCAGCGGCTGGCTCGACCCCATATTGATTTTCAACTCCCATGGCTTTCTCAATCCGTCAGAAGCGTCGACGTATTATTCCTTCATCCTTGCCATCATACCCCTGCTTCTCTTCTCGAAAGTGCGCAAAGACAGCATGATATACATCCTTATGGCATATATGCTGTTTGCGTATTGCTATCTCTATGTTGGCATCCCTGAATTGCTTGGCAAACTGACGTTTTGGAACAGAACGGTACCGAGGCGAGCTGTCATAGGGGTTGAGCTGTGCCAGGTTTGTATCTTTGCGTGGCTCTATTCAAAAAAGGATGAGATAGTCACCAACAAATATATTTTGGGATACTCTCTCCTTATACCTCTGTTGATTGCCTTTGTATTGTTGCGTTTCATGCCCCCGCAGATGGCAGGTTCCCTCTTGAGTCTGAAGCCGGAGATGGTCGGGAAGCTGGCATTTTGCTTCGCGGCACTGTGGCTGGCCTATTACATATTTATGAATAAAATAAAATACTTCCCGTATATTTTGCTTTTAATTACCTTGCCCGTAACGTTTTTTTGGAATCCTCTTTGCATTGCGCCCAGTTTTTTTACGGTAGAGCTGCCGCAGGAAGTAAAGACGAGCGACGCGGAGAAATATAGCGGAAGAATTCTTGCGGCCGTGAAATCTACGTCAATGACAGCCAATATCCTTGCCGCATCAGGGGCGCCGGTGCTTAATTCCACATCGTATTATACCTGTCGCTAATACACATATCCGAGCCCACGAGACATCTCAGGAG
>CAMWVJ010000059.1 GCA_947177645.1 uncultured Desulfovibrio sp. | reverse complement strand
CCCCGCCCGACGGGGCGGCGGGGGAGGCCGTGGCCTTCGGCGACCCGCGCACCACCGATGCCGAGGGCCGCGCCGTCAAGGCCACGGCCACGGGCCAGCACATCGTAGGCTACGCCCTCGGCAAGGCCGAGGCCGCCGGCGACATCATCGATTATCTCTACGCGCCCGCCTTCCTCGTTCTGGCGGCCGCGCCCGACACGCCGCAAAGCGGACAGGGAGGGGAATAACATGGCCACCACGCCTTTTGTCACCCAGCCGGAGCTCACGGCCATCGCCATCGCCTACATGCAGCAGCCCTCGGACTTCATCGCGGATATGGTCATGCCGCGCGTCAAGGCCGTGGGCAAGCGCGAGTTCATGTCCCAGCAATACGGGCTGGAGAGCTATTGCCGGCCCGACACCCGCGTGGGCCGCAAGGGCGCGCCCAACGAGGTGAGCTGGGCCTCCGTGGAAAAGACGGCGGCCATCGAGGATTTCGGCCTCGAGGACCCCATCCCGCAGGACGACATCGACCAGGGCGCCAAGGACGGCCGCAACGTCACCGGCGAGAGCACCGAGTATATCATGAGCCTGCTTCGGCTCGACCGGGAGTGCCGCGTGGCCGCCATCACCCAGGACGCGGGCAATTACGCCCAGGGCAACGTCAAAACGCTCGCCGCCGGCCAGGGCGTGGACAAGGACGACACCGACGCCGAGAGCCTGATCTTCGACCTGCTGGAAACGCCGGTGGTGCGCCCCAACGTGGGCATCATGTCGCGCCTCGTGTGGAGCAAGCTCTCCCGCAACGCCAAGCTCGTCAAGGCCGTCAAGGGCAGCCTCGGCAACACCAAGGTCACGCCCGAGGAGTTCACGGCCCACTTCGAGCTGTCGGCGCTCTACATCGGCCCGGCGCGCATCTCCCGCTCGCCCAAGGGGCGCGCGCCCAGCCTCGAGCGCGTCTGGGGGCCCAGCATCGCCTTCCACTTCCGCGATCTCGCCGCCACGGAACAGCGCGGCGTCACCTGGGGCGTCACCGTGCCCTACGGCACGCCCGTGGCCGGGGCCACGCCGGACGGCAATATCGGCCTGCGCGGCGGCGTGCGCGTGCGCGCGGGCGAAAGCCTCAAGGAAGTGGTGCTCGCCAGGGACGCCGGCTGCCTCCTGCGCAACGTCATTGCGGTGTAGCCGTGTACGCTTCCTATGACGACGTTCTCGCCCGCTACGGCCAGGAGCTCTATGTCCTGGCCGGGCGCACGGAGGAGGGCGAGATCGACGAGGCCCCGGTGCGCCGCGCCCTGGAGGAGGCCGCGAGCGAGATCGACGTGACCCTCTCCGCCCGCTACGCCGTGCCCTTTGTGCCCGCGCCCGCCGTGCTCCGGCGCATCTGCGTGGACCTCGCCGTGGCGGCGCTCCCGCGCAACGGCTCTTCCGAGGCCTCGCTCTACGAGCGCCGGGGCCGCGAGGCCCGGGCCCTGCTCCCGGCCATCGGCGAGGGCACGGTGAGCCTCGACGCGGAGGCCGACCCGGCGCCGGCGCAAAAGGCCGGCTGCGGTATCGCGGCGAGCTTTCGGCCCTCGGACTTCCGCCGCAAATTGGAGGAACTGTGAACCGGCCGCACAGGACGTGCGGCAAGCCGCGCAGCGGAGCGCAGCAAGCGCCGCGCCGCTTGCAAGCGAACGCGAGTGTCGCGCAGGGACGCGACCGAATGGCGGCGCGAAGCGCCGTGCCCGTTGGCGAGCAAAGCGAGCCCTACGGGCATCGACAGCAGCGATGCGCGACCGAGCGCCTCCTGGAAGGAGAGTTGTAGCCGTGGCCGGCGCGACCCTCACCCTGCGCTACGAGGACGCGGAATTGCGGCGTCTGGCGAAGCGCCTTGAACGGGCGCTCGCCCGCGCCGATCACCGGCCCCTGCTCACGCTCATCGCCGGGGCCTTGCGCGAAAGCGCGGTCCTGCGCTTCCACGAGGGCCGGGCCCCGGACGGCAGCCACTGGAAAAAGTCGCGCCGGGCGCTCGAAACCGGCGGCCAGACGCTCATCCTGGAAGGGCATTTGCGCGACTCCATCACCAGCAACGCCACCTCCCGCCGCGTGGAGGTGGGCACCAACAAGGAATATGGCGGCATCCACCAGTTCGGCGGCACTATCCGGCCCAAAAAGGGCCGGGCGCTGGCCGTGCCGGGCGTGGGCTTCCGCTCTTCCGTCACGATGCCCGCGCGGCCCTATCTCGGCATCAGCGCGGGCGACGAGGAGGAGATCAAGGACATCACCGAAGCCTGGCTGCGCAAGCTGGTGAATTTATGAACCCCGTCCATCTGCGCAAGGCCATCGTGGCCGACCTCGCCGCCCGGCTCCCCGCCGTGAGCGTCCAGCCCCTGGGCGGCAGGCTTGACGAGGCCGAGCTCAAGCGCCTGGCCGTGAAAATCCCGGCCGTGCTGGTGGCGCTCATGGGCGTGGACGGCCTCGAGAGCAAGGGCGGCGCGCCCCACGCCACGTTCAGCCTGGCGGCCGTCGTCGTCTGCGGCACGGGCAAGAAGGGCGAACCGGCGGACGAGGGCGCGCTGGCGCTCGCGGGCGCGGTGCTGGAAGCCCTCGAGGGCAATCGCTTCGGCTGCGACGTGGGCGCGCCCGCCTCGGTGCGGGCGGAAAACCTTTATTCCGGCGAGCTCGACGCCGGCCATTCCGCGCTCTGGGCCGTCACCTGGAACCAGGCCGTGGACGTGAGCAACAATATCCAGAAGCCGGAGTTGGACGACTTTTTGCGCTGCTATGTGCGCGAAGCGGGCGACGGCCCCGTGACCCAGCAGATCCACTTGCCCGGCCCCCAGGGGCCGGAGACGGAGACAGCATGAAGACAGCTTTCGTAAGACCCGCGCGGCCGGGCGTGCTTTTGCGCGACCCGGCCACGGGCGAGGCCATCCCGCCGGAAGGGGCGCTCGTGACGCTTTCCGGCACCCGGGCCTTCTGGCTCAGGCGCGTGAAAGACGGCGACGCCGAGATGGGCCCCGAACAACCCGCCGGCAAGGCGGCGGCAACGCTGCGGCAAGCCGCGCATGAAGAGGAGCAGTAGCCCATGACCGTATCCTTCAACCAGATTCCCTCCGCCCTGCGCCTGCCGCTCTGCTATGTGGAGTTCGACAATTCGGGCGCGCTCACGGCCACGCCGGTCATGGAGTGGCGCGTCCTCATCCTGGGCGCGGCCGAGCCCGACTGCCAGGGCCCGCTCATGACGCCCACCCTCGTCACTTCCGCCGATCAGGCCGCGCGCCTCTGGGGCCAGGGCTCCATGATTGCCTCCATGTTCCGCGCGGCCAAGCGCCAGGGCGGCCTGCTCGAAACCTGGGGCCTCGCCGTGCCTGATCCCGAGGCGGCCATCGCGGCCACCGGCGGCGTCACTGTTTCCGGGGCTTGTTCTCGCGCGGGCCTTATCAGCCTCTATATCGGGGGCGAGCGCGTGCGGGTGGTGGCCCAGCCCGGCGAGGAGCCCGCGACCATCGTCGGGAGGCTCGCCCAGGCCATCAACGCCAACGGGGAACTCCCCGTGCGTGCGCAGGTGAGGGCAGATATGCCCGGCAGCATCCTCCTCACCTGCCGCTGGAAGGGCGCCACGGGCAACGACATCGACCTGCGCGTCAATTACGCGAGCGACGACGAGCTCCCCCGTGGCCTCATGGTGGCCTGCGAGGCCATGAGCGGGGGCGCTGGCGCGCCGGAAATGGCCGAGGTCATCGCCGCTCTGGGCGACACCTGGTGGAAGGCCCTGGCCTCGCCCTGGCTCGCCAAGGCCGAGCGCGACCTTCTGGAGGAAGGGCTCGACACGCAGTTCGGCCCCCTGCGCCAGCAGGAGTGCCAGGTCTTCGGGAGCTTCCGGGGCACGCTCGCCGAGGCCTCGGCCTTCGGCAACGCGGGCAATTCCGAGCTCGTTTCCGTCATGGCGCTCGGCGCCTCACCGAGCAGCCCGTGGGACATGGCGGCGGCCTACGCCCTCACGGCGGCCACGAGCCTCGCCGACGACCCGGCCCGGCCCCTCCAGACGCTCGAACTCACCGGCATCAAGGCCCCGGCACGCGAGGACCGCTGGAACATGGAGGAGCGCAACATCCTCCTCTTCGACGGCAGGGCCACCTACATGGTGGCCAGTGACGACACCGTGCAGATTGAGCGCGAAGTCACCATGTACCAGAAGAACACCTGGGGCATGGACGACCCGAGCTATCTCGACGTGCAGACCCCGGCGACCCTCGGCTACTGGCGCTATGCCGTCAGAAGCCGCATCACCCAGAAGTTCCCGCGCTGCAAGCTGGCCGACGACGGCACCCGCTACGGCGC
Organism: uncultured Desulfovibrio sp.; assembly: GCA_947177645.1. Classification (GTDB taxonomy): domain Bacteria; phylum Desulfobacterota; class Desulfovibrionia; order Desulfovibrionales; family Desulfovibrionaceae; genus Desulfovibrio. The sequence goes on along the minus strand of CAMWVJ010000059.1, from coordinate 2,601 downwards.
GGGGCAGGCCGTGGTCACGCCCTCGGTCATCCGCGCCGAGCTCGTGGCCCTCCATGCGGAGCTGGAGGAGAAGGGCCTTCTGGAAAACGCCGAGGCCTTCAAGGCCGGCCTCGTGGTGGAGCGCAACAAGGACGACCGCAACCGCCTGGACGTGGTGGCCACGCCGGATCTCGTCAACCAGTTCCGCATCTTCGCCATGCAGACCAGGTTCATTTTGTAAGGAGGGAGCATGCAACTCACAGGCAAGGCCGTCATCCGCGTGGACGGCAAGGAATGGCGCTGCGAGGACGGCGCGAGCCTCGACGTGGGCGGCGTCAAGCGCGAGGCCAAGGCTGGCGGTGGCAAGGTCCACGGCTACACCGAGGAGACGGCCGCCCCGGAGCTGGAATGCAAGGTCTTCCACGCAAAGGACACGGACCTCACGGCTTTCAACACCATCACGGACGCCACCGTGCTTTTCGAGACGGACACGGGCGACCGCTATGTGCTGCGCAACGCTTTCGTGCTCGAGCCGGGCAAGCTGGAAGCCAAGGAAGGCACCATCGACGTCAAGTTCAGCGGCATGAGCTGCGAGCGTTTGTAAGGGGGCAACATGGACAAGAGCGAGATCACCGACGCCCGCATGGCGGAAGCCGCCCTTGTGGGCACGTCCGGCCGCATGACCGTGGCCCTCGCCGACGGCATCACCCTGGGCGGGGCGACCTATGACCGGGCCATTCTTCGGCAGCTCACCGCGGGCGACATCCTGGAAGCGCAGGAAGAGGCCGAGCGGCTCGTCTATGCCAAAGACGGCAGCCTCTCCCTGGTCATGAGCCCGGCGCGCATGGGGCGCGAGGCCCTGCGCCGCCAGGTGGCCCGGCTCGAGGGCGAGGGCGGCCAGACCTTTGAGGGGCCGCTCGGCGTGGAGGAGCTCGGCCGCCTTTCCGGGCGCGACCTGGCGGCCCTTCAGGCGGGCGTGGAATTGCTGGATCAGGCGGCGGTCAAAAGCGCGGAGGCGGCGCAGAGCCGGGGGCGAGCTTGCGCGGGCGGCGGAAGCGGCGCTCCTGCTGGCGGCCACGGCGGCCAGAAAGACGGGGATGCCGTTTAGAGCGGCGCTTGCCCTGCCGCTCCCCCGCCTGCTCACCCTCTGCAACCTCTTGCGGGATATGCAATGGCGTTGAGAACTTCGCTCATCATCGACCTCGCGGGCAATATCCAGTCCCGCGCCCGCCAATATGGCAGCGCCCTCGGCGGCCTCGCCCGCCGGGGGCGCGCCGCCATGCAGGGGCTCACCCGCGCGGCCCAGACGGCCGGGGCGGGGCTCGACAAGCTGGGCAACCGCTACACCGCCCTGCTCGGCGGCGGCGCGGCGGCGCTCGCCGTGAAGGGCAGCATGGACCTCCAGGAGCGGCTCACGCGCCTCGGCATCACGGCCGACGTTTCCGATGAGCAGATCAGGAAGCTCCACGAGCGCGTGCTCGACATCGCCAACGACCCCAATGTCCGCGTGGACCCCTCGCAGATCCTTTCGGGCATGGAGTCGGTCATGGAAAAGACCGGCGACCTCAAGTTCGTGGAGGAGAACATCCGCAACATCGGCATGGCCATTCAGGGCGCCGGGGCCGAGGGCGGCGCTGTGGGCGACATCTTCGCCGAGTTCCAGAAGCAGGGCATGAGCGCAAAGGACGCGCTCGCCAGCGTGGACATCCTCATCGCCCAGGGCAAGGCCGGCGCCTTCACCCTCAAGGACCTCGCCCGGCTGGGCCCGCGCGTGGTCACGGCCTACACCTCCCTCGGCCGCACAGGCCCGCAGGCCATGCGCGAAATGGGCGCGGTGCTCCAGATGATCCGCATGGCTACCGGCTCCTCGGAAGAGGCCTCCACCGCCTGGGAGGCCATGCTGCGCACCTTTTCCGACCGCAAAAAACTCGAGTTCCTGCAAAAGCAGGGCGTCAAGGTCTTTGATCCCGAAGAGCTCAAGAAGGGCCGCGAAGTGCTGCGCCCGGCCAACGAGCTCATCGAGGACATCCTCAAGGCGGCGGGCAATTCGCGCGTCAACCTCTCGGATGTCTTTGACGCCACGGCCATGCGCGCCTTCAACGCCCTCATGGACAAGGCGGGCGTGGACAAGCTGCGCGAGCTCATGGCGCTCGAAGCCGACGGAACGACCGTGCAGCGCGACTCGGCCCGCGCCGCGCAAACCGCCAACTCGGCCCTGCAAAGCCTGCGTAACACCTGGGGCCGCTTTGCGGACGCCAACCTGGCCGAACCCATCCAGAAGCTCGCTGACGCGCTCAATGCCATCGACCCCGCAAGGCTGAATGCCGCACTTGAGGCCGCGGGGATGGTGGCCGTGGGCCTGGGGGGCGCCGTTGCGGTCAAGAAGGCCGTGAACGCCGGGCAGGCCGTGCGGGGATGGTTTTCGGGCGGCAAAAAGGCCGGCGCGGGCGCGGCCATCGCGGGGGCTTCCGGCCTCGCGGGCATGAAGCTCCCTCTGCCCGTCTATGTGGTGAACCGCCAGATGAGTCTCACCCGCGATGCCATGCTGGGCAAGAGCGCCCCGGGCGCCCAGCATCCGGGCGGCGTTCCGGCCCCGGGCACGCAGCCGGGGCGCGGGGCGCG
>CAMWVJ010000058.1 GCA_947177645.1 uncultured Desulfovibrio sp. | reverse complement strand
GCCAGCGGCGGCCTCGTGGGCTATGTGAAACAGCGGCTGGAGGAGGGAAACTAGGATGGACGCACGCATCTGTCTCTTGCCGGGCGACGGCATCGGCCCGGAGATCCTGGCGCAGGGCGTGGCCGCGCTCAAGGCCGTGGCCAGGCGCTTCCACCATGAGTTCACCTTCGTGGACGCGCTCATCGGCGGCGCGGCCGTGGACCAGTGCGGCGAGCCACTGCCGCAGGAGACCGTGACCAAGTGCCTCGAGTCGGACGCGGTGTACCTCGCCTCGGTGGGTGGCCCCAAGTGGGACGGCCTCGCGCCGCAGAAGCGGCCGGAGCGCGGCCTGCTCGGCATCCGCAAGGCGCTGGGGCTCTTCGCCAATTTGCGGCCCGCCATGCTCTTCCCCGAGCTCGCCGGCGCCTGCCTGCTCCGGGCGGACATCGCGGCGCGCGGCCTTGACCTCATCGTGGTGCGCGAGCTCACGGGCGACATCTATTTCGGCGAGCCGCGCGGCCAGGAAGTGCGCGACGGCCTGCGCACGGGCTACAACACCATGATCTACAACGAGGAGGAGGTCCGCCGCATCGCGAAGGTGGCCTTCGAGACGGCCCTCGGGCGGCGCAAAAAGGTCTGCTCCGTGGAAAAGAGCAACGTGCTCGAGACCTCGCGGCTCTGGCGCGAGGTGGTGCTCGAGACGCACAAGGAATATCCCGCCATCGAGCTCTCGCACCTCTATGTGGACAATGCCGCCATGCAGCTCGTGCGCGACCCCTCACAGTTCGATGTCATCCTCACGGGCAACATCTTCGGCGACATCCTCTCGGACGAGGCCTCGGTCATCACCGGCTCGCTCGGCATGCTGCCCTCGGCCTCGCTGGGCGCCAGCGGCCCGGGCCTCTTCGAGCCTATCCACGGTTCCGCGCCGGACATCGCGGGCGAGGACAAGGCCAACCCGCTGGCGACCATCCTCTCCGGGGCCATGCTGCTGCGGCTCGGGCTGCACCTGCCGGAGGAGGCGGACTGCATCGAGGCCGCGGTGCGCCGCACCCTCGCCGACGGCTTCCGCACGGCCGACATCATGGAGCCGGGCAAGACCCTCGTGGGCTGCGCGGCCATGGGCGCGGCCGTGTGCGAGCGCATCCACCGCATCGGGGGCTAGGCCATGCGCGTCCTGCTCGGCTGCGTCAACAGCAGCGTCTCGCTGGTGGGCTATGACCTCGCGAAACGCGTGCCCTTCTGGTACTGCCCGGGCAACGTGCTCAGAGCCTGCGGTATCTGCGTGCACCAGGGCGCCCTCTGGGTGGCCACGGACAATGTGGTGCAGCGGCTGGACGCCGCGGGCGTTACCCTGCTGCCGCTCCCGGGCCCGCACGAGAACCTCGCGCACAGCGTGAAGCCGCTGGACTTTGCCGGCGGCGCGGCCCTGGGCGTGGCCGACACGGGCAATTCGCGCGTGCTCGTGCTCGGGGGCATGAAGGCGCTCTTCTCGCTCTCGCCGCTGGAGGGCTGGCTGGAAGCGGCCGCTCAGGACGACGGCCGGCCGCCTCTGCCGCCGGACGCCATCCACCTCAATGACTTCATCAGCTGGAAGGGCGGCCTGCTCGTCTCGGCCTTCAACTACCAGCCCTTCGCGGGCCTCAAGCGCGACTTCCCGTCGTGGCAGGCCGAGGGCCTGGGCTGCCTCTTCCACCTGCGCCGCCACGAAGGGCGCACCATCGCGCGCGTGGCGGCACAGGGCCTCGACTGCCCGCATTCGCTGGCCCAATGGGAGGGCGCGGTCTGGTGCTGCTCCTCGGCGCGGGGCATGTTCTTCCGCTATGTGGAGGACGGGCATGGCGGCCTGCGCGAGGACGCCCGCTGGCCCGTGACGCAAAGCCACTTCCTGCGCGGGGCATTGCGCGTGGAGGGCGGCTGGCTCCTTGGCGGCTCGTCGCGCCGCCATCAGGAGGACGGCGGCGGCATGTGCCTCTTTTTGCTCCACGACGACGGCCGGGTGGAAGACCTGCCTCTGGGCGGCCCGGGCGAGATCTACGACATCATCCCCTGGGACGCGGCCCTCATGCCCGGCATCTGCGCCATGCTCGCCGACCGGCCCCTGCTGGACCTGCCCGGGGACTTCCCGCCGCGCTGCGTGCTTGCGCCGGAATACGCGGGCTGAGGGCCGGCGCTTTCGGGCCGTCTTGCGCCCGGGACTTCTCCGGGGCGGGCAAAGGCCTTGCAGAAGGGCGGCGCCTCGCCGTATGATGGCGGAACGGGCCGGCCCGAGCGTGACGCGGGGCGCCCCCGCGCCGGCTTTTCCGGCGCCGCATGCGCGCAAGGTGCCCCATGGAATCCCAGGAAGCCAAGCTCTATCTCGTCCCCTTCGACACGGCCCAGAGGCCGGTCTACTGGTTCAACGACGATTTTTGCGCCAACAGCTGGAGCCGGCCCCACGCGCATCCCTGGGGCGAGCTCGCCTATACCGCGCATGGCGGCATCGTCATCTGCACCGAATACGGCAACTGGCTCGCGCCGCCGCACCGCGCCATCTGGATACCCGCGGGGCTGCGCCACGAGTGGTACGTGCCCTGCGACTCCAAGGATTGCAGCCTCTGGATCGACCAGTCCGTGCTGCTCGGCGTGGAGCGCTTCACCCGCTGCCACATGCTCAAGATCACGCCGCTCGTGCGTGAGATCCTGCTCTACCTGAGTCCGCAGCCCAGCGTCTACGGTGACGACGCCCGCGGGCGCCTCATCGTGACCCTGCTCGACCTTTTGCTCGACCTGCCCGAAGTGCCCGAGCCCCAGGCAATGCCGCGCGACCACCGCCTGCTCGAGCTGTGCACCATCCTGCTCACCACCCCGGGCGAGGCCAGCACCCTGAGCGAGTGGGCCGGCCGCCTCGGCATGAGCGAGCGCAACCTGGGGCGCCTCTTCCGGCGCGAGACCGGCACCTCCTTCCGCAGCTGGCGCCAGTTCCAGCGGATGCAGAGCGCGCACGCGCGCCTGCGCCAGGGCGAGAGCGTCACTGCCGTGGCGCTCGATTGCGGCTATTCCTCGGTATCGGCCTTCATCGCCACCTTCAAGGAACATTTCGGCTTCACCCCGGGCAAGGTGGCCTTCGGCAGCCACGGCGCCTGAGCCGGCGTCGCCTGCCTTTCCCTGAGTAACGCTGTCTGACGCTACTGACAGCCCTTCCTTCAGTCCGTCTGGAGCGAAGCGGAAGACGGGTGCTCGTGCCGGAAGAATCCTAAAAAATAAGATTTTTAGGTTCCGGCGCGCTAGCCGTTGGCGAGCTTGTGAGCCTTACGGATAGCGACCGCGGTTGCGTTGACTGGCTGTAGGGGTAACTAATTACTGTCTCCATCCGTAGCTTCCTTCGTCGCAACGGCTGGAGCAAGGAAGAAAAATAATTTCCGAAGGGAGTGTACTTAAGTACTCGACCGAGGAAATTTTTTTCTGACGCAGCCGGAACCTAAGCGCTAGCCGTTGCCCGGCTTGCCGGGCTTACGGATAGCGACAGCGGTTGCGTTGACTGACTGGCGCGTTACCTAACTGCTGTCTCCATCCGTAGCTTCCTTCGTCGCAACGGCTAGAGCAAGGCTGTTTTTGACGGATAATTTCGGCGATACACAGGCAGCACAAACACACCACAAAGCCGAAAATCCCACAAAGCCTTTTCCTGCCTTCTCCCCTTCTCACCACCCCGCGAACGCACGCTTCCCCCCGCTGCGCCGCCCGCATTTTGTCCTCTTTTCGACAAAGTTTGTCTGAAAACCGCAAGTCGCCCGACACTCGCACAGGGTATCAGAGAATCACCATAGAAGTTTGCGTCCCGGGCCGGCCGCCATGGCCCCCCAGGCGGCGGCACGGCGCAAGCGGCAGCATGGCAGCGGGAGGCGGAGACCTGGCCCCCGGCACACCCTCCTGGCCAGTTCTCCGCCTTCCCCGCGAGCATAAACCCTGTGGAGGAGACAATGGCGGACATCAGGATCAAAAACTTCATCAACGGCGAATGGCAGGAAGAGGCCAACGGCAAGCGCGTGCCGCTCTACAACCCGTCCACGGGCGAGGAGATCGGCAGCGTGCCCATCTCCGGCCCGGCCACGGCCGAGGCGGCCATCGCCACGGCCTATGCCGCGTACCGGCCCTGGCGCAACCTGCCCATCGCCAAGCGCATGACCTATATCTACAAGATCCGCGACTGCATGGTGCGCGATCTCGAAAAACTGGCCCAGGCCATCGCCCTTGACCAGGCCAAGCACATTTCCGAGGCCCGCGGCGAGGTGCAGCGCGTCATCGAGATCATCGAGTCCGCGGCGGCCACCCCCTCCACCATCCAGGGCGACACCCTCGACTACATCTCCACCAACATCTCGGCCAAGGTGGTGCGCCAGCCGCTCGGCGTGTTCGGCGGCGTGGCGCCGTTCAACTTCCCGGCGCTGGTGTTCGGCTGGTTCATCCCCTACGCCATCGCCGTGGGCGACACTTTCATCTTCAAGCCCTCCACCCAGTCGCCCTATTTCATGCAGCTCATGTGCGAGATCTTCCAGGAGATCGAGCTGCCCGCGGGCGTGGTCAACGTCATCCACGGCAACCGCGACATCCCGGGCTCCTGGTATGAAGACCCGCGCATGGCCGGCGTGTGCCTTGTAGGCTCCACGCCCACGGCCAAGGCCATGGCCGCGGGCTGCGCCAAGGGCGCCAAGCGCTCCATGCTGCTCGGCGGCGCCAAGAACGTGCTGCTCGTCATGGAAGACAGCAACATGGACGTTTTCATCACCAACTTCCTCAATTCCTGCTACGGCTCGGCCGGGCAGCGCTGCCTCGCCGGCTCCATCGTGGCCGCGGTGCCCGAGGTCTACGACGAGGTGGTGGAGCGGATGATCGAGGCCTCCAAGACCGTCAAGGTGGGCGACGCCTTTGACCCCGATGTCTACATGGGGCCGCTCATCTCGCGCAAGGCCGCCGACAACGTGCTCGGCTATGTCGACATCGCCCTCAACCACGGCCACGGCTGCAAGCTCGTGCTCGACCGCCGCAAGGTGGATCTGCCTGAAAAGAACAAGAACGGCTATTTCGTCGGCCCGTGCATCATCCGGGACGTGACGCCCTGCAACCCGCTCTTCACCACCGAGGTCTTCGGGCCGCTGGTGGCGACCATCAAGGTGGCCGACATCCATGACGCCATCGGGCTCATCAACAGCTCCGAATACGGCAACGGCGCCTGCATCTTCACCCAGAACATGCACTATGCGGACGTGTTCAGCCGTGACACGGACGTGGGCATGGTGGGCGTCAACGTGGGCATCTGCGCGCCGCATCCCTTCGTGCCCTTCGGCGGCATCAAGGGCTCGCTGCTCGGCACGGACAAGGTGCAGGGCAAGGGCGGCATCGACTTCTTCACCCAGTACAAGGTCACGACCACGCGCACCTATGACCCCAAGGGCGTCGCCGGCCAGCCGGCCCCGGCGGCCCAGAAGGTCCGTTCCTGCGTGGCGTCCTAGGTTTTGTCCGGCATGCGCCGGACGCGCAACTCTTTTACGGGAGGATTGAGGATGAAACTGCGTTCCCTCGCGGCACTTGTGCTCGCACTGGCGTTCCTGCTGGCCACGGCCGTGGCCGGCGAGGCCAAGGAGCTTTCGCCCCAGAACCCGGTCAAGGTGCCCTCGGCCTGGATGAACGAGAACGAGACCTTCGCGGCCTGGCTCGCCCATGAAATGGGCTGGGACAAGGAAGAGGGCATCGACCTCGAGATCAACTACTTCAACTCCGGCATGGACATCGTCAACGCGCTGCCCTCGGGCTCCTGGGTGGTGGCGGGCAATGGCGCCGTGCCCGCGGTGTGGGGCGGCCTGCGCTATGACACCTATGTCATCGGCATCGGCAACGACGAGTCCTACACCAACGGCGTGCTCGTGCGCCCCGACAGCCCCATCGCCAAGGTCAAGGGCTGGAACCCCGAGTATCCCGACGTGCTCGGCAGCCCCGAGACCGTGCGCGGCAAGACCTTCCTCTGCACCACCATGTCCAGCCCGCACATGGCGCTCTCTTCCTGGCTGCATGTGCTCGGCCTGACCGACAAGGACGTGGTCATCAAGAACATGGACCAGCCCCAGGCGCTCTCCGCCTTTGAAAACGGCATCGGCGACGGCGTTTCCCTGTGGGCGCCGCAGCTCTACGTGGGCATGGAAAAGGGCTGGAAGCTCGCGGGCGACATCAAGAACTGCGGCGAGACGCTGCCCATCGTCATCCAGGCCGACAAGAAGTATGCCGACGAGAACCCCGAGGTCATCGCGGCCTTCCTGCGCGCCTACATGCGCGGCATCCACATGCTGAAGAACGAGCCCGCCGAAGTCATCGAGCCGCTCTACCGCCGCTTCTTCCTCGAGTGGGCGGGCCAGCAGTACACCCCCGAGGTGGCCCTGAAGGACATCAAGACGCACCCCGTCTTTGACTTCGACGAGCAGCTCGTGGTTCTCGACGATTCCAAAGGTCCGAGCGAGGCCCAGAAGTGGCAGCAGTACCTCGCCAAGTTCTTCACCGATCTTGGCCGCCTGAGCCCCCAGGAATACGAGAAGGTCAAGGACGCCAACTACGTGACGCCCAAGTTCATGAAGATGGTCAAGCAGCCCGTGCCTCCCTACAAGTAGGGAGCGCCGGCAAGGTGGCTCCGCCCCCCCAAAGGGCGGAGCCCCGCCCGGCGGGCTCCGGAAGGCCGCGCGCCCCGGATCCCCGCCGTCATCCTTTCAAGGAGCCCACATGCCTGCCCAAGCTGAGAACGAAATCAAGATCCGGGTCAACAACCTTACCAAGCGCTTCGGCGACCTCACCGTGCTGGACGGCATCAACTTCACCATCCGCAAGGGCGAGCTGCTGGCCATCGTGGGCCCCACGGGCTGCGGCAAGACCACCTTTTTGAACTGCCTTTCCAAGCTCATGCCGGCCACCGAGGGCGGCATCCTCATTG
>CAMWVJ010000057.1 GCA_947177645.1 uncultured Desulfovibrio sp. | reverse complement strand
TCGACCTTTTGCTCATCATGGGCGTGAATCCCGGCTTTTCCGGCCAGTCCTTCCTGCCGCAGACCACAGCCAAGGTGCGCGCGGCGCGCGAGGCGCTCACCGCATGGGGGCGGCCCGACGTTCCCGTGCAGGTGGACGGCGGCGTGTCGCTCCAAAACGCCGGGGAGCTCGTGGCCGCCGGGGCCGACATCCTCGTTTCGGGCTCGGCCTTTTTCCGCAATGCCGACTATGCGGCCGGGCTCGCCGCTTTCGCCGCCGCGGCCGAAGCCGGCCTTTCCCCCGAGATGCGGCGGCGCCCGGCCCTCGCCGCCGCGCAAGCCTGGCGGCACAAGGCCGGCCAGCAAGAAGGAAGATGACCATGCCGAGCCGCCGAGACTGCGCCAATGCCATCCGCGCCCTCGCCATCGACGCCATCGAAAAGGCCAAATCCGGGCATCCCGGCGCGCCCCTGGGCATGGCCGACATGGCCGAAGCCCTCTGGCGGCACGGCTTCCGGCACAATCCCGCCGACCCGGCCTGGCCCGACCGCGACCGCTTCGTGCTCTCCAACGGGCACGCCTCCATGTTGCTCTATGCCGTGCTCAACCTCACGGGCTATGACCTCCCCATGGAGGAGATCAAAAATTTCCGCCAATGGGGCTCGGCCACGCCCGGCCACCCCGAGCGCGGGCTCACGCCCGGCGTGGAGATGACCACAGGCCCGCTCGGGCAGGGCATCGCCTCGGCCGTGGGCATGGCGCTCGCCGAGGCCATGCTGGCCGCACAGTTCAATACCCCCGAATACACCATCGTCGATCACCGCACCTACGCCTTCTGCGGCGAGGGCTGCCTCATGGAGGGCGTCTCGCACGAGGCCTGCGCCCTGGCGGCGGCCTGGGGCCTCGGCAAGCTCACGGTGCTCTTTGACGCCAACGGCGTCTCCATCGACGGCAAGGTGGACGCCTGGTTCTGCGAAAATGTGGGCCAGCGTTACGCGGCTTACGGCTGGCAGGTCATCGGCCCGGTGGACGGGCATGACAGCGCGGCGCTGGATGCGGCGCTGGCCGCCGCCCGGGCGGATCAGCACCGGCCGGCGCTCATCATCTGTCATACGCATATCGGCTTCGGTTCGCCCAAGAAGGATTCGGCGGCGAGCCACGGCGCGCCCCTGGGCGCCGACGCCGCCGAGGCCACCAAGCGCGCCCTCGGCTGGACCGCCGCGCCGTTCGAGGTCCCGGACGACATCCGCGCCGCCTGGGACGCGCGGGAGGAGGGCCGCGCCCTCGAAGCCGCCTGGGACGAGACCTTCGCGGCTTACCGCAAGGCCGACCCGGAGCTGGCGGCGGAATTTCTGCGCCGCATGAAGGGCGAGCTCCCGGCGGACTGGCCGGCTGTGTCGGCGCGGCTCATGGCGGCCGCGCAGGCCGCGGACGCCCCCGAAGCCACGCGCGTGGCCTCGCGCAAGGCGCTGGAGGTGCTGGTGCCGGCGCTGCCCGAGCTCATCGGCGGCTCGGCCGACCTTTCCGGCTCCGTGGGCACGCAGACCAAGGCCTCGGCCGCCCTCGACACGGCCACCTATTGCGGCAACTACCTCTATTACGGCGTGCGTGAATTCGGCATGGGCGCCATCATGAACGGCCTCGCCCTGCACGGCGGCTTCATCCCCTACGCCGGCACCTTCATGGCCTTTTCCGACCAGGCGCGCAACGCCCTGCGCCTTTCGGCCATCATGGGCCTGCGCGTCATCTGGGTCCTGACGCACGATTCCATCGGCGTGGGCGAGGACGGTGCCACGCACCAGCCCGTGGAGCAGATCCCCACCCTGCGCATGGTGCCCAATCTCCATGTCTGGCGCCCGTGTGACGATGTGGAGACCGCCGTTGCCTGGCGCTCGGCGCTGGAATGCGCCACAACGCCCACCTGCCTTGCGCTGTCGCGCCAGAAGCTGCCGCAGATCCCGCGGGACGAGGCGCAGGTCAAGGCCATCGCCCGGGGCGGCTATGTGCTTCGCGACTGTGCGGGCGAGCCGGAGCTGCTGCTCATGGCCACCGGCTCGGAAACCTCGCTTGCCGTGGAAGCGGCGGTGACGCTCAATGCCCGGGGCTACCGGGTGCGCGTGGTCTCCATGCCCTGCGCCGAGGTGTTCGACGCGCAGGACGAGGCCTGGCGCGAGAGCGTGCTGCCGAGCGGCGTGCGCTGCCGCATGGCCGTGGAGGCCGCCTCGCCCGGCTGGTGGCCCGCCTATGTGGGCCTCGACGGCGAGATCATCGGCATGAAGGGTTTTGGCATGTCCGCGCCGGGCTCGGTGTTGTTCGAGCGTTTCGGCTTCACGGCCGACAACGTGGTGGCGCGGGCGCTCGACCTGCTCGCGCGCCACGGCGTCAAGGCCCGCTGAGGCATCGGTTTTTCGGCAGATTTTTTCCGCATAAACGTCAAGGAGGCATCATGTCCGTCAAGTCACTGCGCGATGTGGACTGCAAGGGCAAGACCGTGGTCATCCGTGAGGACCTCAACGTGCCCATGAAGGATGGCGTCATCAGCAACGACAAGCGCATCCGCGCGGCGCTGCCCACCATCAAGATGGCGCTGGACAAGGGCGCCGGCGTCATCGTGCTTTCGCACCTCGGGCGCCCCACCGAGGGCGAGTTTGAGGAGAAGTTCTCGCTCAAGCCCGTGGCCGCGCATCTCGGCAAGCTCCTCGGCAAGCCCGTGCGCATCGCCGTTTCGCCCGACGCGGCCAAGGCCGAGCCCGGCGAGGTCGTCCTCGTCGAGAACATCCGCTTCTTCAAGGGCGAGAAAAAGAACGACCCCGCGCTGGCGAAAAAGCTCGCCTCGCTCGGCGACATCTATGTGATGGACGCCTTCGGCGCGGCCCACAGGGCGCATTCCTCCACCGAGGGCGCCGTGCGCGAGGCCGCCGTGGCTTGCGCCGGCCCGCTCATGGAGGCGGAGCTTTCCGCCTTCGCCAAGGTGCTCGACAAGCCCGCGCGGCCGCTGGTGGCGGTCATCGGCGGCTCCAAGGTGTCCACCAAGCTGGGCCTGCTGGACAACCTGCTCGCCAAGGTGGACAGCCTCATCGTGGGCGGCGGCATCGCCAACACCTTCCTGGCGGCGGCGGGCTACAACGTGGGCGCCTCGCTCTACGAGCCCGACCTCATCCCGGAAGCGAAAAAGATCATGGAGAACGCCAAGGCCCAGGGCAAGCAGCTCCCCCTGCCCGTGGACGTGGTGACGGCCAAGGCGCTGGAGCCCGGGCAGAAGGCCACGGTGCATTCCGTGGACGACGTGCCCGCGGACGAGATGATCCTCGACATCGGCCCCAAGACCGTGGCGCTCTACGAAAGCATCCTCGACAAGGCCGCCACGGTGGTCTGGAACGGCCCGGTGGGCGCCTTCGAGACCGAGCCTTTCGGCGCGGGCACCAAGGCTCTGGCCGAGGCGCTTGCCAAGAGCAAGGCCTTCGTGGTGGTGGGCGGCGGCGACTCCGTGGCCGCCGTGGAGGGCTACGGCCTCGCCGACAAGATGGGCTACATCTCCACGGGCGGCGGCGCCTCGCTGGAACTGCTCGAGGGCAAGGTGCTGCCCTCGGTGGCCGCGCTGGAAGCCCGCGCCGCCGGCTAGGCTTTTGCCACAGTCGTGCCTTTTCCCCTGCCTGTCCGTTTCCGCGGGCGGGCAGGGGCTCATATCTGTGGCGTGGGGCGGGCTCGCGCCGCCATTGTAAAAAAACTCTAAACATGCTCTCATGGGGAATCGGCGCCACGCCGGTTTCAGGAGAGAAACGATGAGCGAAGCAGAAAACACCCCCGGGTTCCGCTGCGGCTGGGTGGCCATCGCCGGCCCCCCCAATGCCGGCAAGTCCACCCTGCTCAACGCGCTTCTGGGCCAGAAAGTGACCATCGTCACGCCCAAGCCGCAGACCACGCGCAACCAGATCGTGGGCATCTTCACCGACTCCCGCGCGCAGATCATCTTCATGGATACGCCCGGCGTGGCGCAGCTGCGCGGGCACCTGAGCAAGTCCATGATCCAGGCGGTGTGGCAGAGCCTTAACCAGGCCAATGTCATCCTGCTCGTGCTGGACGCGCACCTCTATATCCGCCACCCCGAATATCTCGACCGCGACCTCGGTGCGCTGGGGCAGGCCATCGCCGAGGAAGAGCGGCCCACCATCGTGGTGCCCAACAAGGTGGACGTGTTTGGCGACAAGAGCCGCATGCTGCCCCTGCTCACGCGGGCGCACGAGCTGTGGCCGCGCGCCGAGATCTTCCCGGTGTCCGCGCAGAACGGCGATGGCCTCGTGGAACTTCGGGAGCTCATCGAGTCCAAGCTGCCCGTGGGGCCGGCGCAGTTCCCCGAAGACCAGATCTCCACGGCGCCCCTGCGCTTCATGGCCGCGGAGATCATCCGCGAAAAGCTCTTCCTCTACCTGCACCAGGAAGTGCCCTACGGCGTGGCCGTGGAGGTGGAAAGCTGGCAGGAAGACCCGGAGCGCGGCCTCACGGTCATCCACGCCGTCATTTATGTGGCGCGGCCGACGTACAAGTCCATGGTCATCGGCAAGGGCGGCGCGGGCATCAAGAAGATCGGCAGCGAGGCCCGCAAGGAGATCGCCGAGCTCATAGACGGCAAGGTGCACCTTGAGCTCTGGGTGAAGGTGCGCGAAAACTGGACGGAAGACGCGGCCTTTTTGCGCGAGCTTGAGCAGTCCTCCGGCGGGAGCGGGGAATGACCCCGGAGGACCTCGCCGGGCGCCTGTTCAAGGTGCGCGAGAGCCTGGCCCGGGCCTGCCGCGACAATGGCCGCCGGCCGGAAGACGTGCTGCTCGTGGCCGTGTCCAAGTTCCATCCCGCTTCGGACATCGCGGCCGTGGCCGCGGCCGGCCAGCGGGATTTTGGCGAGAACTACGTCCAGGAGGCGCTGGAAAAGCGGGCCGAGCTCGCGGACGACCCGGTGGCGGCGCGCATCCGCTGGCACATGATCGGCCATGTGCAAAGCCGCAAGGCCGCGCAGGTGGCCGGGGCCTTCGTGCTCATCCACACGCTCGACTCGGTCAAGCTGGCCGATGCGCTGGAGCGGCGCCTGGCTGTAACGGGCCAGCTCCAGCCGGTGCTCATGGAGATCAATATCGGCGCCGAGCCGCAGAAGGCCGGCGTCATGCCCGAGGCGGCCCAGGCCTTGGGCGCGCATGTGCTCGCCGCCTGCCCGCACCTCGAGCTGCGCGGGCTCATGTGCCTGCCGCCGGTGTTTGACGCGGGCGAGGCGGCGCGCCCGTATTTCGCGCGCCTGAGGCGGCTCGGCGAGGACCTGCGCTCGCGCCTCGGCATCGCCATGCCCGAGCTCTCCATGGGCATGAGCGGTGATTTTGCGGCGGCGGTGGCCGAGGGCGCCACCATCGTGCGCATCGGCACGGATATTTTCGGGCCGCGGCCCCTGAAGGCGCCCGCGCCCGTGGCATGATGGCTGCATGAACGACTGTGCGGGGCGCCCTGCGCTCCGCCCGAAGTTTGCCCGGAGAGGATATACATGGCGGCCAAGGACAAAGACAAGGAAGCGGCCCTGCCCGAGGGGCAGGCGGAAAAGCCGCGCAAGAAATCGCGCCTCAAGCGTCTGGTCATTATTTTGGCGATATTGCTGATGACGCTCGGCGGCGCGGGCATCGGCGCGTACTGGTGGCTCTTCCTGCGCACGCCCGTGGACGAGGCTCCGGGGGCGCCTGTTGAAGCCGGCGCCGAGGCGCCGCAGGGCGCGCCGGGCAAGGCTCCGGCCCCGGCAGCCCCGGGCACGGCGGGCCAGCCCTCGCCGGGCGCGCGCATTGAGCGCCAGAGCGATTTGCCGCGCAGCGGCGGCCTCGTGCTGCCCCTGCCGCCGGTGACGGTCAACCTTTCCGACCCGGGGGGGCGCCGCTATCTCAAGCTCGGCATGGAAGTGGAAGTGAACGCCGATGTTTCCGCCGAACTCAAGGCCAACAGCGCGCGCATCCGCGATGCCGTCATCATGCTCCTCGCCGGGAAGTCCTATGGCGACATCTCCACGCCCGACGGCAAGGTGCTGCTCAAGGCGGAGATCGCGGCGAGGCTCAACCAGATCCTCGGCGCGCAAAGGGTCGTCAGGGTCTATCTTACCGATTTTGTAGTGGAATAGCAGCCGTAGACGAGGTTGAACATGGCGCAGGACGATCAGGAAGCCCTGGCCGCACAGTGGGCGGCCCAGCTTGAAGGCGACGGCGCGGACCAGCCGGACCCGTTTGAAGCGGCCGCGGCCGCTGCGGCAGCCGCCCCGGACGACACCGGCGGCGCCAGCGCGGACGACGAGGCCCTGGCGGCCCAGTGGGCCGACGCCCTCGCCGCGGAAGAGGAGGAGCGCGGCCCCGCCACCTTTGGCAACGCGGCCTCGGGCGCTGGCACCAATCCCCGCGGGGGCAGCTTCAGCTCCCAGGCGCAGGACGCGCATTTTCAGGACATGACCGAGATGTCGCGCCAGCCGCGCGACAACAAGCTCAACCGCGAGCTGGACTTCATCCTCGACATCCCGCTGGATGTGTCGGCCGAGCTCGGGCGCACGCGCCTGCTCATCAACGAGCTTTTGCAGCTCGGCCAAGGCTCGGTGGTGGAGCTCAACAAGCTCGCCGGCGAACCGCTGGAGGTCTATGTCAACGGCAAGCTGGTGGCGCGCGGCGAGGCCGTGGTCATCAACGAGAAATTTGGCGTGCGCCTCACCGACATCATCAGCCCCATCGAAAGGGTGAAGCAGCTTGGCTGACGTGCGCGCGGACGCCGTGGCGAACGGCGGTCTTTCCGGCAATTCCGTGCGCGGCATCGCCGACAATGTGGCCCCGCCGCCGGGCGCGCCCGAAGCCGCCCAGACCGTTCCCTCGCCGGACTGGGGCGCGGCCACGGCCGGGGACATCGCCGACACGGTGCGCGCCGCCGCCGAAGAGATCCTCAAGGGGTTTGACCTCGCGCGGCACGCCGTGGGCGAGTCGGTGGACGCGGCCTCGAGCATGGCCTTTGCGCGCGCCGCCGACGTG
>CAMWVJ010000056.1 GCA_947177645.1 uncultured Desulfovibrio sp. | reverse complement strand
GCCCGCGAGCCGCCGGTCGTTCTTGCGGAAGCGGAAGCCGAATCGGAACAGCTGCGAGCGCAACTGCGTCTCCAGCCGACCGCCCGTGCTGTGGATTGCCGCCATGTTCGCGTGCCGCCGCTCCGGCGAAAGCGGGTCGGACGGCAGTGACACCCGCGCCACCTCTTCATAGGGATGACAGCGGGCAAGGGCGACCGCCGCCACCCGTGCCGAAGTCGGCAGAACAATCAGGGGATTTCCGCCATCCACACGCGCAGACACCGCCGCCCTACCCGTTTCATGCTGTGCGGGAGTCAGCCCGGCTGCCAACGTCACGTGCGCCGTCCAGTGCTGCGGAAGATAATCGCGGTTCGCGCCCGGCGCAAACGACGGCAACAGCAGGTCGTGCAGCCGTTCGTTCAGTTCCAGAAGCCGCGCGGACGAAGCGGCGGTCATGTCGGGCGCAAGAAACAACACCTTGTCGCCGAACGAGCCGACACCACGGAACGCCACGTCCCAGGCACGCCCCGCCGCCTGCGCAAAGCGCGAAAACGCCGCCGCGAGCGCGTCCCCCCTGTCCGCACCCGCGTGGAACATGCCGAGCGTGATATGCGGCGGCACGGCGGGGGTAGTCAGCCGGTCGTTGCCCGTCTCCCGCGCCAGCGTCTGCACCGCGTCCGCAATCGCCGCCGAAGCGGCTTCGTCAAACAGCAGCGAGACGGCATAGGTGTCATACGGCAGGGATTGTTTCATACGACCAGTATAGCACGAAAACCGGGCGGACGCACCAACGCGCCGCGCTCAGCGCACGTCAATCGTGATGTCCGCCTGCTCGTCGCCACAGCGCACCGTCACCGTATGCACGCCGCGCACGAGCGGCACGTGCGCCACGAACGGACGCGCCGCCTGCACGAACGGCTGCCCGTCCACAAGGAACGCCGCCGTGTCCGCGCCGCCGCCAACCGCCTCCACGGCAATATTCTGCCGGTCAGTCGGCACGGATTCGTCATAGTAAAAGCGGCTGCCACTGCGCGGGGAGACAATCGCAAGCGGCGCGTCGCGCGCATCCACCGAGCCGGAGCGGTCTTTCAGCCTGAACCATGCCGTGTACTCCGGCGGATAGGCAATGCCGTGCGCGGTATGCCAGTCGCATTCGGCAAGCACGTCGCCGACAGCAACGTACTCGCGCACCGTGCCAGGACAGAACGCGCCCCGCTTCATGCCGGACAGCGCACAGACCCGTTCCTTGCGGTACTGGGCGGGCTGGGCAAAGGCTTTCCCGCTCCGTCCCTGCAAGCGCACGAGCAGGTCATGCGCGATTTTTGCGGGAACGGAACTGCCCGTCTTTCCCACCACCGTCTCGCCCGAAAAATTCCCCATCCACACGCCCACGGTATACTGCGGTGTCGCCCCCAGTGCGGTGATGTTCTGGTACTGATTCGCCGTCCCCGTCTTGAACATCGACGGAAACGGCGTGACGAACGTCTGCGTGTAACCGAAGCCCATCGCCCGCGCGTCGCGGTCGGACAGCATGTCGCAGATAATCCGCGCGGTATTCTCGTCGTACACCCGCTCCGCACGCGCCGCCTCCCCGTCCGCAAAGGCGTACAGCGGCATGAACAGACCGTCACGCGCAAAAACGGAGAACGCCTGCGTCAGCTCAAACAGCGACACGGCGGCATTGCCCAGCGCAAGCCCCAGCCCCGGATCGGCGGAAGCAAGCGAATCGAAGCGCAGGGCGGACAGCACGGCAAGATAGGACGGCAGCCCCAGCTCATGCAGCAGAGAGACCGCCGGAACGTTCAGGCTGGAAGCGAGCGCGACCCGCAGTCGCACCGGGCCATTGTAGCGGTTGTTAAAATTCTGCGGCACGTACAGCCGCTCAAAGCCGAATTCCTGCGGCACGTCGGGCAGCACCGACGACGGCGCAAAGCCATGCTCCAGCGCGAGCGCGTATAGGAACGGCTTCATGCTCGAACCGGGCTGCCGCGCGGCAAGCACGCCATCCACCTGCCCGTTGTGCGCCTCGTCCCAAAAATCCGCGCTCCCCGCCCAGGCAAGAATCGCGCCCGACTGCGTGTCGCACACCAGCACCGCGCCGTTGGTCAGCCGGTGATCCGCATAGCGCGCCACCGCCTGCGCCAGCAAATCCTCCGCCACGTGCTGCAAATCCGCGTCCGCCGTCGTCCGCACGTCCGCGCACCGCCCGACCGGCGACTGCTCCTGCGCAGAAAGCCAGCGCACGAAATGCGGCATCTCATACGGATAGGAAAACGACCGCGCCGCCGCCGTGGCAGCAAGAAAATCGTCTATTGTAAGATTGCCGTCCGAACACAGCTCAAAGGCGGCGCGCGCGCAGGATTCGGGATCGGCAAGCGGGCTGTATCGCGTCGGGCGGCGCGGAATGACGGCAAGGCACGCCGCCTGCACCTCGTCCAGCTCGTCCAGCGGAACGCCAAAGAATGTCCGCGCCGCGCTCGCCACGCCCTCCGTGTTGAACCCGAACGGCACGTTGTTCAGGTACAGCTCCAGAATCTCGTCCTTGCTCAGCCGCGCCTCAAGCCGTAGCGCGTCGAACGCCTCGCGCACCTTGCCCAGTACCGTCCGCCGCCGCGCCGGGCGCATGATCCGCGCCAGCTGCATCGTCATGGTGGACGCGCCGCTCACCGTGCGCCCCGCACCCACGTTCTGCGCCGCCGCCCGCGCTACCGCGCCCCAGTCAATGCCGTGATGCTCGTAAAAACGCCGGTCCTCTGCCGCAATGAACGCGCGCCGCACGGACAGCGGAATCTGAGCCAGCGGCACGAACTCGCGCCGCACCCCGTCCGCTACCGCCGTCACCTGCAAGAGCGTCCCCTGCGCGTCGTAGATGCGCGTAGAGACCGGCCGCGCCAGAAACGCGCGCAGCGCAGGATACGGCGAAAACCGCAGGACGAGCAGGAACACCGCGAACGCAATCGCCGCCGCACCCACCGCGAATACCGCTTTTCTTACCCGTGCCGCCATACGCCCCGCGACCTCTCAGTCGGCAAGCGCAAAGGTCGCCGTCACATCGCCCGCGCCGAGCACTGCCGCAAGGTCAGCCCGATCCGCACCGTCAATCCGACCGAGCCGCGAGTACGCCCACTCGTTCGTGCCGTAAAACATGACCAGCTGGTCTCCCTGATAGAGCATGATGTCGCCCGGCGCGGCGGCAATGTGCGTGTCGTTGCGGGGAAGCCGCGCCGGCAACGCGCCGACCTGCTCAAAACCGCCGTACCCGTGCAGGGAAAGCGTAAGCGCGCCGTCCGCAAGCAGCGCGGCAAATGCCCGTGCGGACTCGTTCTGCGCGAGCGTGGCGGCAAATATGTGCGCGCCGTTAATCGTAACCGTAATATGCATACCAACTCCCGTTGCGCCCGCAGAATCCGCCTGCCCCGCCGGAACACGCGGCTGCACGGCACACGCACCGACAAGGACGAACGACAGAAATACCGATACGAACGAAATTCTCATGCAGACTCCTTGGGCGCAGTATAGCATGCTTCGCGGCGTTGTAGAAGATTTTATGCGCGTTATCGCAGACCGAACGTCTTACTATTGCTTATGGTGCTGAAATCATTGATGATTTCTTGGTAGTTTCCGAGCAAGAAATGATTTGTCTCGTTGGAAGCGGGGGATTGTCAAAGTGAGCCGCCGCTCCCGCCAATGATTGCAGCCAGTTCCGCCTCGGTAGGGACGCTGCCGGGGCGGCTGTCGAACGTCACGCGCAGGGGACGGGCGGCGCAGACGACGACGCGCGTGGCAAGCGCGGCGGCTTCGTGCAGGTCGTGGGTGACGAACAGTACGGTCTTCGGCTCCTGCCGCAGGTGCGCCGTGAGCAGGGCGATGAGCGCGTTCCTGCCGTGCACGTCCTGCGAGCGCAACGCCTCGTCCAGCAGCAGCACGTCGGCAGGAAAGGCAAGCGCGCGCGCAAGGGCAACCCGCTGCCGCTCGCCGCCGCTCAGCTCCAGCGGATAGGCGTTCAGGCGGGCGCCTAGCCCTACCAGCCACAGGAACTCCGCCGCGCGGGCGAGCGACTGGCCGCGCGGGAACAGCCGCTCCAGCGGCAGGGCGACGTTCTTTAGCAGCGTACAGCCGTCAAGCAGGCGCGGCTCTTGGAACGCATACGAGACGTGCCCCGCACGGGCGGCAATGTGGTCAAGCAGCGTCGTCTTTCCCGCGCCGCTCGGCGCGAGCAGGGCAAGCAAGTCGCCCTTTTCCACCGTCAGCGAAAAATCGTCCAGCACCGCCTGTCCGCCATAGGCGACGGAAAGCCCCTGCACGGAGACTTCGCACGGCTCGGTCAGCACGGGCGTGGGTTCGATCGGTGCAACCGGCATGACGGCGGCTTGCTTTCTGCGCAGGACGCGGAACAGCCGCACCGCCTGCCGCGCCACGCATTCGCACAACAGGCTCAGCAGCACCAGCATCAGGGAGACGGCAAGCACGTCGGCAGTCTCAAGGTGTACCTGCGCGGTCTGCATGAGCGTTCCCAGCGCATGGCGCGGCAGACTCAGCACCTCGCTCGCGGCAACCACTTTCCATGCCATGCCGAACGACGAGCGCGCGCCCGCCGCAAAGAACGGCAGCAGCTCCGCCGCAGCGATATACCGCATGACCTGGCCGCGCGTCAGGCAGAACACCCGCGCCATCGCAAGCAGTTTTTCGTCGCGCCGCGCACAGCCGGAAGCAACCGCCGTCACCATGGGCGGGAACGCCATCAGCACGGCGCAGAACACGGGAACAGAATCCGAGCCAAGCCAGAAAAGGGCGAGCAGGATAAAGGAGACGACGGGCGTAGAACGGATAATCGCCAGGGGAAACGCCATGAACGCGGCACAGCGGGGACGCATGCCGCACAGCACGCCCGCCACGCTGCCCAGACACACCACGATCGCGGTGCTTTTGACCGTCCGCGCCGACGTAGCCGCGACATGCCGCCAAAAATCCGCCGTCTGCGCGAGCGCGGCAAGGCGACGGGCAACCGAAAGCGGCGTAGGCAGGATAAGCGGCGCGTGAATCGCGCGGGCGGCAACCTGCCACACCGCCAGCAACGCGGCAACGGACAGCAACCGCATGAGCCACAACCCCCTGCCCGCCGGTTTGTGCGGAAACATCATTTAATGGGAATAATAAAAGCCGTTGCCGGGAAGCGCGCCGCCCACCGCCTGCGGTGCGGTGCGCAGATACACGTCCAGCAAGCGCTCCATGTCCGCGCGGGCGGCCGGTGCGCTCTGCCATACGTATGCCGCATTCGGGATCGACCGCTCCACGACCGTCGCCGTCAGCCCCAGCGTATGCTTCTGCACGAGCAAGCCCGCCTCGCGCGGGTGCACGTTCGTCCAGACGACTGCCGCCTGATACGCGGCGATGAACGCGTCCACTACGTCCCGGTGCGCCGCCGCATACGCCGCGTTCGCCACCAGCACCGTCATCGGGTACGACGCGCCGCCCGTCGCCACCGCATACGCTTCCTGTATGTCAATCGCCCGGACAATACCGCCGCTCTTCATCTGCGCCACGGTGGCGAACGGCTCCGGCACGAGCGCGTACTGCACGCGCCCGGCCGCAAGCGCGGTGGCAATGTCCGCGTTCGCCAGAGAAAAATCAAGGCGCACCTCGTCCGCGCCGATCCCCGCCGCGCGCAGCACGAAGCGGAACACGTATTCCGGGGTCGCGCCCTGCCCCGCACATGCCACCGTCTTGCCGCGCAGATCCGCGAGCGTCCGCACCGACGTGTCCGCCGTGAGCAGGAACAAATTGCCGTTCCCGCACACGCCGAGCGCGACGACCGCGCCGTTGTTCGCGGTGTACACCTTTGCGGCGGCGTTCGGCGGAAGCACCCCCACGGACACTTCGCCCGTTATCAGCTTGGGCAGCACGGCCGTCGCGTTCGCGAGCACCTCAAAGCGGGCTGCCGTGCCGGGCAAGTCCGGCGCATGCTCGTACAGATACGCCACGGGAACGGACGACGGGCCGTTGAGCGTCGCCACCCGCAGCACGCTGTCGCCGTTTTTGTCCTTTGCGGCACAGAACGCCGCCACCAAAAGCCCCGCCAAGGCGGCAAGCAGTTTTTTCATACGCACCTCAAAAAAATATTCCCGCGCCGAACGCGGGAATGATTCATGCCGACCAGTTACGCCTCGCAGATTGCCGCGAAGCTGTCCGCCTTGAGCGACGCGCCGCCGATCAGACCGCCGTCGATGTCCTCCTGCGCGAGCAGTTCCTTCGCGTTCTCCGGCTTCATCGACCCGCCGTACTGGATGATGATGTCGTCCGCCGCCTGCCGGCTGTACAGCTTGGCGATGTGGTCGCGGCAGAAGCGGTGGATTGCCTGCGCGTCCGCCGGGGTCGCCGTCTTTCCCGTGCCGATTGCCCAGACCGGCTCATACGCAATCGTCACGCGCTTGAGCTGCGCCTCGGTCACGCCCGCAAGCCCCGCAGAAAGCTGGAACGCGCAGACCTGCTCCGCCTCGCCCGCCTCGCGCTCGGCAAGCAGTTCGCCGATGCACAGCACCACCTCAAGCCCGTCCGCCAGCGCGCGGCGCACCTTTTTGTTGATCAGCTCGTCGCTCTCGCCAATCTCGTGGCGGCGCTCGGAATGCCCCAAAATCACGCTCGTCACGCCCACGTCCTTGAGCATTGCCGTTGAGACCTCGCCCGTGTGCGCGCCGTTCGCCGTTGCCGCAACGTCCTGCGCGCCGAGCAGGATATTCGACCCTTTCACGACCGCGCCCACCGCGTCAAGGTACACGAACGGAACGCCGATCATGTACGTTCCGCCCTTACCTTTCAGCCGCTCAACCAACGCCTTGGCGAGCGCGAGCGCGTCCGCCTTGTTCGTGTTCATCTTCCAGTTTCCGGCAATGTATGTTGTCCGTGCCATATAAACCGCCTTGTCTTGCAGAAATCAGCCGCCCGCACGGGCGGCGTTCAGTTATTTCGTCGCCAGAATGGCAATGCCGGGGAGCGTCTGTGTCTTATACACAACTCCGAGCCCACGAGCCATCTCAGTGTGTAG
>CAMWVJ010000055.1 GCA_947177645.1 uncultured Desulfovibrio sp. | reverse complement strand
ACGCGCTTTTCGAGGCGGAGATTTTCAAGATGGTCGGCGAGGTCGGCGGGATGGATGAACTCCGCCTCTTCCCCGGCGTCAAGGCAGATGTCGGGCACGCTCAGGCCGCGGGATTCGCCCTTCTCGCTCCGCCCCCGATGGCTGGCCCCGTCCCCGGGCGCGGCGGCAGCGGGAACCCCGGTCCCGGCAGGCGCGCCCGATGCTTCGGGGCTGTCCGCAAGCGGGCGGTGCTGGTCGGCGCCAGAGTCGGTCATGTGGGCTCCCTCATCCTCAACGGGCCTTGCTTGACGCGCGGCGCAGGGCATTTTATGAACAGCCCGGCACGGCTGCCGGGGTGGCTGCGCGGGTGCGGCCTGCGGGCATCGGCCACAGGCCCCCAAGCGGCTTGCGCCGCCACCGGCATAAACGCCGCTTTTAGCATGCGCCCCGCCGGGGGACAAGCCCCCCGGCGTGCCCAAGGCCCGCCAAACCTTTCTGCGCACCGACCGCAGGATGCCGAGGACAGGAATCCATGAAGAATCTCCCCCGCCGCGCGGCCATCGTCGTCCTCGTGCTTCTGGCGGCCTTAGCCGGCCTCGCCTGCGCGCTCGCTCCGGGCTTTGTGGAGGACGCCGCGCGCCGCCAATTGGCCGAGCTTCCCGCGGCCCTCGCCGGCCGGGGCATCGCCCTTGAGCAACCGCAAGTGGAAGAAGTCCATTTTTCGCTGCCCTCGCGCGAGCTCACGCTACGCACTGTGCGCCTTCAGGGTGCGCTCACGGGCGAGGGCGGCGCACGCCGCGGCAGCTTCCTCTCCACCGCCGAAGAGTTCAAGGCGCGGCTCACCGTGCGCGGCATGCTGTTGACGACGCCGCTCGCGCGCTTCCTCCTGCCCGCAGGAGAGTCCGGGGCGGAGCTCATCCCCGTGGCCGACAGTCTTGACGCCCGGGAACTCACCTGTGCAGTGGCCGAGCCGGGCGTTGCCATGAACCTTTCCGCCACGGGCGCTGCGGCCAATGACGTGGCCGTGGACGGCGCCCTTTTGCGCGTCCTCCTCACGGGCAGCCCCGCCGGCACTGAGCCTGACGCCCTCGACTGGCTCTATGGCTTCGCCGTGGCGAACTTCCGTGTAAGCGGCCTCGCCCTCGCCATGGATGCGCCGCAAAGCGGCGAAAGCCTTTCCCTGAGCTGCGCGGAATTCCTCACGCGCGGCCTCGAGCGCCGCCACATGGCCGAGCAGGAGGCGCGCGGCCTCCGCTGCGATCTGCCGGACGGGCAGGCCATCAGCATCGCCTCCCTGCTCGAGGAGGCCATCGCCCTCCCGGAAAAGGCGCTGCTGCGGCCGCTCCTGCAGGAGCTTGCCCGGCCCACGGTCTCGGAAAAGCGCCTTCAGGAAGCTCTCAAGACCGCCTTTTCCGGCCCCGAGCCGCTGGCCGGCTCCTGCGTCCTCACCGGCCTTGTCGTGCCCATCGCCGGAGCCCCTGGAGGCAGCGACCTCAAGCTCAAGCGCGCGGCCCTCACCTGGCGCGCCACGAAGCCGCTCGATCAGGAGCTCGCCATCGAGGGCTTTTCCATGCCCACGGCGCCGCTGGAACAGGCGGCCGGCTTCGCGCTGCCCGGGCTCTCCACGCTCGCGCTCGACGCCACGCTCGCCGTGCGCGGCACGGGCGCGGGCCCGTCCGGGCCGGAGCAGCACAGCGGCACCATCGCGGCCCGCGAGCTCTGCACCGTGGCCTACGCCTTCACCCTCGACCCGCAGGGCTACGGCGCCGAGCTCGCCGCCCTGCGCGGCACCTATTCCGGCGCCTCGCTGCGCTACACCGATCAGGGGCTTTTGCCGCGGCTCGCGGCGAGCTTCATGCCCTCGGCCGAAGCGGCCATGATGGTCATCAAGGTGGGCCTCGGCCGCTTCTGTTCCGAGCCCACGCCGGAAAATGCGGCCCTGCGCGCGGCCCTCGAGACCTTTGTGGAGCGGCCCGGCACGCTCGCCCTCACCGCGCGCAAGCCCTTCAACCTGCTGGAGGCCATCGTCACCGTGGGCGAAGGCAATGCCGGGGCGCTCGTGAGCGCCGAGGCCACGCCCGGCCCGCTCACTCTGGGGCAGGCCATGCGCCAGGTCGGGAACGGGGGGCGCTAGGATGCGCAGCCTTGTCCTTAAAAAGGATGAAGACCGCCGCATCCGCGCGGGGCACCTCTGGGTGTTCTCCAACGAGGTGGACACCAAAAAGACCCCGCTCACGGACTTCGCCCCCGGCGAGGAGGCCACCCTGCTCGACGCGCGCGGCAAGCCCCTCGGCAGCCTCTGCGTCAATCCCGCTTCGCTCATCTGCGGTCGGCTGCACAGCAAAAGGCCCGGCATCCCGCTGGACGAAAGCCTCCTGCGCGAACGGCTGGCCGCGGCGCTGGCCGCGCGGGAGCAGTATTTTTCCGAACCGTGGTACCGCCTCTGCCACGGCGAGGGCGATTACCTCCCTGGCCTCGTCATCGACCGATACGGCGCCCACCTCACGCTCCAGCTCGGCACGGCGGCCATGGAAGCCCGCAGAGATCTCATCGTGCGCGCCCTCGACGAGTTCGTGCACCCCGCTTCCCTGCGCTTTGACAACGACATCCCGGCCCGCGGCCTGGAAGGGCTTTCCCGGCTGCCGGAGAGTTCTGGCCCTGTGCCGGAAGTGCTGGAAGTGCCGGAAAACGGCTGCCGCTTCACCGTGGCTGCCGCGCAGGGCCAGAAGACCGGCTGGTTCTATGACCAGCGCGCCAACCGGCGCGAATTCGCCCGCTACGCCAAAGGCGCGGACGTGCTCGACATTTTTTCCTATGTGGGCGGCTTCGGGGTCACGGCGGCGGCGCATGGCGCCCGCTCCGTGACCTTTCTCGACGCCTCGGAGCCGGCGCTCGCGCTTTCCCGCCGCAACATGGCGACGAACGCCCCGGAAGTGGCCGTGGAGACCATCCTGGGCGACGCCTTCCAGCGCCTTGGCGAGCTGGCCGAGGCCGGGCGCCGCTTCTCGCTCATAAGCCTTGACCCGCCGGCCTTCATCAAGCGCAGGAAGGACGCGGCCCAGGGCCTCGCCGCCTACCGCAAGATCAACCTTCTGGCCGCGGGCCTGCTCGCGCCCGGGGGCGTGCTCGCCACCTCCTCCTGCTCGCACCACCTCGACGGGGCCGAGCTCGGGCGCTGCGTGGCCCACGCTTCGGCGAAGCTCGGGCGCCCGGCGCGCCTCCTCTATACCGGCGCCCAGGGGCCCGACCATCCCGTGCATGTGGCCATGCCCGAAACGGCCTACCTCAAATGCCGCATCGTCCGTTTTGACTGAGCGGCACTTCCCCGGAGACACCATGTTCAACAAAATCCGCCTGCTCACCCCCGGCCCCACCCCGCTGCCCGAGCGCGTGCGCCTGGCCCTCGCTCAGGACATGATCCACCACCGCAAGCGTGAGTTCACCGAAATCATGCGCCGCGTGCAGGAAAAGTTGCGCCTGCTCTTCGGCACGGAGGGGCCGGTGCTGCCGCTGTCCTGCTCGGGCACGGGCGCCATGACCGCGGCCGTGTATTCGCTCTTCGAGCCGGGCGACAAGGTGCTGGTGGTGGAGGGCGGCAAGTTCGGGGAGCGCTGGCGCGCCATCGCGGCCTCCCGCGGCCTTGCCGTGGCGAGCCTGCGCGTGCCGTGGGGCGAGGCCGTGCGCCCCGAGGATGTGGCCGCGGCCCTCGACGCCGATCCGTCCATCAAGGGCGTACTCATCCAGGTCTGCGAGACCTCCACGGGCGTGATGCACCCCGTGCGGCAGGTTGCCGATCTCATGGTGGGCCGCGAGGCCCTGCTGGTGGCGGACGGCATCTCGGCCGTGGGCATCTCGCCCTGCCCCATGGACGACTGGAAGCTCGACTGCCTGCTCACCGGCTCGCAAAAGGGCCTCATGCTGCCGCCGGGGCTTGCCCTGCTGGCGCTCTCGCCGCGCGCCTGGAAAAAGGCCGAGGCCACGCGGCCGGGCTGTTTTTATTTCGACCTGCCGCGCGAGCGCGACAACGTGCTCAAGGGCCAGACGCTCTTCACCACGCCCGTCAACCTCATCGTCGGGCTGGACGCGAGCCTCGACCTTTTGCTCGAGAACGGCCTCGACCTCATCTACACCAAGCAGTGGGCGCTCACCATGCTCGTGCGCGCGGGCACGGCGGCCATGGGGCTTGCGCCGCTCGCGCGCGAACATTTCGCCTGGGGCCTCACGAGCGTTTGGCTGCCCGAAGGCGTCAACGGCGGCGACGTGCTCCGCCTCGCCATGGAGGACTGGGGCGTGTGCATGGCCGGCGGGCAGGACCAGCTCAAGGGCCGCATCGTGCGCATCGGCCACATGGGCTGGGTGGACTGGGCCGACGCGCTCGCCGGGCTTTACGCGCTCGACCGCGGCCTCATCGGCATGGGCGGCTATTCCGCGGCGCGCGATTATCTCGAAACGGCCATGAGCGCCTACCGGGCCGCGCTGGAGCTGGGGCCCGGCATCATCCCGGCCCGGGCCGGCATCCGCAGCTAGGCCTTGCCTCGCGCGGGAGAGGCCTTATGTTTTGGGGAGCCGCGCGAGACCGCATGCGGCAAACCGTCGGCCAACGAGGTTCTCATGACTGACAAGACCAGTTCCCAGGGCGCCGGCAAGGAAGATTGCGGGGCCTGTTCCGGCGCGTGCGCGGGCCCGGGTCCCCTGCCCGAAGTGACCTTTTCCGCGTTCATCATTTCGCTGGCCTCGGCCGCGCTGGTGGGCCTCGGCGAAGTGCCGGACCCGGCCACCGGCCGCGTGACGCGCGACCTTCTGCTCGCCCGGCACAATATCGACGTACTGGAAATGCTGCGCCAGAAGACCGAGGGCGGCCTCAACGCCAAGGAGCGCGCGCTGCTCGACCAGATCCTCTGCGATCTGCACCTCAAGTTCGTCATCAACAGCGACGCCAAGGCGGGCTCAGGCGCCGCGGGCAAGGGCGCCTGACCGGCGCGGGCCTTTTCTTTCCTGACTCAAGGGGCGGGAGTGCCATGAAAAGCATCAATGTGGGCCTGGTGGGCATCAGCGGTTATGCGGGAATGGAGCTTGCGCGCCTTCTGACGGCGCATCCGGCCATGCGGCTCACACTGGCCTGCTCGCGGGCCGAGGCGGGCAAGCGCCTGGGGGATTTTTATCCCTTCCTGCGCCATCTCCCCGGGGCGGATGTGGTCATCAGCGTATTCGACGCCGAAGAGGCCGCGAAAACGTGCGACCTCGTATTCATGGCCGTCCCGGCGGGCACGGCCATGCGCCTCGCGCCGCCCCTGCTCGAGGCCGGCGTCAAGGTGGTGGATTTTTCCGCCGATTTCCGCCTCCACGACGCTGGAGTTTATGAGGAGTGGTACGGCGCGCCCCACACCTGCCGCGAGGTGCTGCCCCGCGCGGTCTACGGCCTGCCCGAGCTCTACGCGGCGGAAATTTCCCGCGCCAAGCTCGTGGCGAACCCCGGCTGCTATCCCACCTCGGTCATCCTCGGCCTGTACGCCGCGCTCAAAAACGGCCTCGTGGAGCCGGGCGGCATCATCGTGGATTCCAAGTCCGGCGCGAGCGGCGCGGGCCGCAAGGCGGCCGTGCCCACGCTCTTCTGCGAAGTGTCGGACAATTTCCGCGCCTATGGCCTCCCCCGGCACCGGCACACCCCGGAAATGGAGCAGGAGGTCTCGCGCGTGGCCGGCGAGGAGGTGCGGCTTGAGTTCACGCCGCATCTCGTGCCCATGAACCGCGGCATCCTCTCCACCATCTATACGACTATCAAGAAGCCCGGCCTCACGCTGGAAGAGGCGCATGCCGCCTTTTCCTCCACCTGGGAGGCCAGCCCCTGGGTGCGCGTGCTGCCGGCCGGGAGCCTCCCCGAAACGCGCTTCGTGCGCGGCAGCATGTTCTGCGACATCGGGCTCGCCGTGGACGCTCGCACCGGGCGCCTCGTCATCCTTTCGGTCATTGACAACCTGTGCCGCGGCGCGGCCGGGCAGGCGCTCGCCAACGCGAACCTCATGTGCGGCCTCCCCGTGGAAACGGGCATGGAACACCTGGCGCCGCTCGCGTAAGCCATGGACGAGACGCAGCACGACCCCGGCGCCAGGCTCGAAGCCGCCGTGCAGGACCCGGAGCTTTGCGCGGGCCTCCTGCGCCGGCTCGAGGCCGCCCTTGACGGCGCAAGCCTGCGCTTCATGGAAGTCTGCGGCACGCATACCGTCTCCATCTTCCAGAGCGGCCTGCGCTCGCTGTTGCCCGCCTCCGTCACCCATCTCTCGGGGCCGGGCTGCCCGGTCTGCGTGACGCATGACGCCGAAGTGGCGGCCATGCTCGACCTCGCGGGCCGCGACGGCGTGATCTTCGCCACCTTCGGCGACCTTTTGCGCGTGCCCGGCCCGGGCGGCCGCTCGCTCAAGCACGCCCAGGCGGCCGGCGCGCGCGTGGAGATCGTCTATTCCCCGCTGGACGCGGTGCGCCTCGCCGCCAAAAATCCCGGCGCCGCGGTGGTGTTCGCCGGCGTGGGCTTCGAGACAACGGCGCCCACGGTGGCGGCCTCGGTGCTGGCCGCTCGGGCACAGGGGCTCAAGAACTTCTCCGTGCTCTCCATGCACAAGCTCGTGCCGCCGGCCCTGCAAGCTCTGGCCGCTGACCCGGAATGCAGGGTGGAGGCCTTCCTCCTGCCCGGGCACGTCGCTACGGTGCTCGGGCTTGCGCCCTTCCGCTTCCTCGCGGCGGAGCACAAAGTGCCGGCTGCCGTGGGCGGTTTCGCCCCGGCGGATATCCTGCTGGCGCTCTGCGAGATGGCCGAGATGCGGCGCGACAGCGCCCCGGCGGTGGTCAACGCCTATCCCCGCGCGGTGGACGACGGCGGAAATGCCCGCGCCCGCGCCCTCATGGACGAGGTATTCGCGCCAAGCGACGCGCTCTGGCGCGGCCTCGGCCGCATCCCGGAGAGCGGGCTTGGCTTGAGGCAGGAATTTGCCGATTTCGACGCCACGGCGCGTTTCGGCATCGCGCTTGCCTAAACGCCGCCGCTCCCGGGCTGCCGTTGCGGGGCCGTGCTTCGCGGCCGCATCA
>CAMWVJ010000054.1 GCA_947177645.1 uncultured Desulfovibrio sp. | reverse complement strand
AGACAGATGCGAGCGTCCATCTAGTTTCCCTCCTCCAGCCGCTGTTTCACATAGCCCACGAGGCCGCCGCTGGCGAGAATTTTGCCCATGGATTCCGGCAGGGGCGGGCAGACGATCTCCGCGCCGTTGGTGAGGTCGCGGATACGGCCCGTGGCGGTGTCGATCTCAAGCTCGTCGCCATCGTTGATGGCGTCCATGGCGTCGCCCACTTCCATGAGCGGGAGGCCCATGTTGAAGGCGTTGCGGTAGAAGATGCGCGCGAAGCTGTGCCCCACCACCACGGGCATGCCCGCGCCGAGAATGGCGAGGGGCGCGTGCTCCCGCGAGGAGCCGCAGCCGAAGTTGCGCCCGGCCACGAGGATGTCGCCCTTGTTCACGCGGGCCACCCAGTCCGGCTCAAGCCCGGCCATGCAGTTCTCGCCGAGTTTTTCCGGGTCAGCGGTGACGAGGAAGCGCGCCGGGATGATGGCGTCCGTATCCACATGTTCGCCCACCTTGTGGGCCTTGCCCTTGTATATCATGGGTCTCTTTCTCCTCTTTCTGCCCGCGCGTCATTCAAGGCCGATTTCCGGGGCAGCCTGGCATTTATGACAGGCTGCCCGGCGCTCATTCATGAGCGCCCGCGCAGCCAGCCGAAGGCCGCCCTGAAAGGGCGTTTGCGTTGCAGGCAAAGCCTGCTTACGCAAATGGACAGCAACGCAAAGTGAGCGGAAACACCGCGTTGTTTCCGCGAAACGACAGCGCGTATGGTTGAAAATTTGAAAAATTTTCAACTAAATCCCTATCTCGCGCGGCCCCGCGACCCTGCCCGCCACGGCGCTGGCCGCGGCCACGATGGGGCTTGCCAGATAGACCTGCGAGTCGAGGCTGCCCATGCGGCCCTTGAAATTGCGGTTGGTGGTGGTCACGGCCGCCTCGCCGTCGCCGAGGATGCCGGTATGCCCGCCGAGGCACGGCCCGCAGGTGCAGGGGCCGACGATACAGCCCGCATCCATGAAGACCTGCATCAGGCCCTCGGCAAGGCAGGCCTTCCACACTTCCGGCGTGGAGGGGAGCACGATGCAGCGCACCTTCTTGTCAACCTTGCGGCCGCGCAAGACTTCGGCGGCGTCGCGCATGTCGCTTATGCGGCCATTGGTGCAGGAGCCGATGACCACCTGATGGATGGGCACGTCCTTCACGTCCGAAACCGGCACCACGTTGGAGGGCAGGTGCGGGCAGGCCACCACGGGCTCGAGGCCCGTCACGTCCATGTGGAGCACGGCCTCGTACTTCGCGTCCGGGTCGGCGGCGAGGCCGTCCTTGAGGTCGGGCGCGACAGTGTGGCCGCGCTCCGCGCACCAGGCCAGCGTCACCGTGTCCACCGGGAAGAGGCCCACCTTGGCCCCGGCCTCGATGGCCATGTTCGCCATGGTGAGGCGCCCCTCCACGCCAAGGCCCGCGATGACCGGGCCGCCGAATTCCAGCGCCTTGTAGAGCGCGCCGTCCACGCCGATGCGGCCGATGAGCAGCAGCATCAGGTCCTTGGCGCGCAGCCAGCGCGGCATCTCGCCCGCATATTCCACGCGGATGGTGGGGGGCACCTTGAGCCACGTCTCGCCAAGGGCCATGGCCGCGGCGATGTCCGTGGAGCCCATGCCCGTGGCGAAGGCGCCGATGCCGCCATAGGTGCAGGTGTGGCTGTCCGCGCCGATGACGAGGTCGCCCGGGTTCACGAGGCCGAGCTCGGGCAAAAGGGTATGCTCCACGCCGCAGTTGCCGCCCTCGTAGTAGTGGGTGATCTGCTGCTCCTCGGCGAAACGGCGGCTGATCATCACCTGGTTGGCGGAGTCGATGTCCTTCTGCGGGGTGAAGTGGTCCATGACGAGCGCGATCTTGTCGCGGTCAAAGACGCGCGCGGCGCCCATGCCCCGGAAGGACTTGATGGCGAGCGGCCCGGTGATGTCGTTGGCGAGCACCATGGAAACGCGGCACTGGACGATGGCGCCGTCCTCCACGGGCTCGTCCGTGTGGCGCTGGAGGATCTTCTGGGCGAGGGTTCTGGGCATGGTCTGTTCCTCTTTATACATGGCCGCGACGCGGCCCGGGATGCGGTATGTTTACGAATGTTGCGAGTGTACGCGCTCGCCCTCGGCCTCGCGCTTGGCGAGATTGTTGAGCGCGTCCACGAAGGCCCGGGCGCTGGCGACGAGGATGTCCGGGTGATTGCCCCGGCCCACCACCGAGAGGCCGTTCTCGCGCAGGCGCACCGTCACCTCGCCGAGCGCGTCCGTGCCGCCGGTGACGGCGCTCACGGAATACTGCTCGAGCTCGGGCTGGCGCCCGGCCAGGTCGGAAATGACGTTGTAGAGCGCGTCGATGGGCCCGGCGCCGAAGCCCGCGCCGCTCTTCTCCTCCCCGGCCACGTCCATGAGCACCGCGGCGGTCGGCGGTACGCCGCCGGCGTCCGAGCTCTGCACGCTCACATGCCTGAGGCACAGGCGGTCGGGGATGCGGTAGACCTCCTGCTGGACGAGCGCCATGAGGTCTTCGTCGTGGAGCTGCTTCTTGCGGTCGGCCAGCGCCTTGACAGCCTCGAACACCTGATTCAGCTGCTCGTCGTCGAGCTTGTACCCCAGGCTCTCGAACTTGCTGCGCACGGCGTTCCTGCCCGAATGCTTGCCGATGACGAGATGTGTGGCGCTGCGGCCCACGGCCTGCGGCGTCATGATCTCATAGGTCTCGCGGTGCTTGAGCATGCCGTCCTGGTGGATGCCCGACTCGTGCGCGAAGGCGTTGGCGCCGGTGATGGCCTTGTTGTTGGGGATGGGCTGGCCGATGATGAGGGAGAGCAGCCGGCAGGTGGGATACAGCTGTTCGGTCTTGATGTTGTCTTCGAGGCCGTAGTAGTCGTGGCGCACATGGAGCGCCATGGCGACTTCCTCAAGGGCCGCGTTGCCCGCGCGCTCGCCGATGCCGTTGAGCGCCACCTCTGCCTGGCGCGCGCCCGCGTGCAGGGCCGCCAGCGTGTTGGCCACGCCGAGGCCGAGGTCGTCATGGCAGTGCACGCTGAACACGGCCTTGCCGGCGTTGGGCGTGTTTTCCATCACATAGCGCACCTTGGCGGCGAATTCCTCGGGCTGGGCATAGCCCACGGTGTCCGGCAGGTTGATGGTGGTGGCGCCGGCGTTGATGGCCGCCTCCACCACGCGGCACACGAAGTCGAGGTCCGAGCGGGAAAAATCCTCGCAGGAAAATTCCACATTGGGGGTATAGCCGGCGCAGCGCGCCACCGAGGCCTTGGCCAGCTCCAGCACCTCTTCCGGGGTCTTGCGCAGCTTGAACTCCATGTGCAGGGGCGACGTGGCGATGAAGGTATGGATGCGCGGGCGCGCCGCCACCTTCACGGCCTCCCAGCAGCGGTCGATGTCTTTCTCGGCGCAGCGGGCAAGGCCCGCGATCTGCACGTCCGGGCCGGCCTGGGCCGCGATGGCGCGCACGGCCTCGAAATCGCCCGGGCTGGACGCCGGGAAGCCGGCCTCGATGATGTCCACGCCCAGCACCTCGAGCTGGTGCGCGAGGCGCAGCTTTTCCTGAAAGTTCATGGTCGCGCCGGGCGACTGTTCGCCATCGCGCAGGGTGGTGTCGAAGAAATAGACGCGATCAGACATGGGATGCCTCCAAAACGGTAGGATGGGGCGCGCTTTCCTGGCCCCGGCCGGGGGAGCCGTGCGCTCCCGCTCCTGTGCGCTGTGCCGGCCGGTCACTCGTCCTGCGTGGCCAGCGAGCGCATGAGCTTGCGGTCGCGGCGCGGCAGGATGTAGAAGGTATAGATGAGGCCGCCCGCGATGTAGAGGGCGCAGTAGACAAAGCCGAAGACGCGCGGCACGGAGACCACCAGCGCCAGAAGGAAGAGGAAGGCCAGCATGCTCCTGACCGGGTGCGCGGTGAGGATGTCGTATTCCTTGAAGGAGAAATAGCGCACCCGGCTCACCATGAGCACGCCCACGGCCACGGCGAGCGCGAGCGCCGCATAGGGCGTGACCGTGTTCAGCGCCTCGGGGAAGAGCGCGGCGAAAAAGATGAACGTCACCACCGTGCAGCCGCCGGCCGGGATGGGCAGGCCCATGAAGAAGCGCTTGCCCGTGACCGCCGTGCTCACGTTGAAGCGCGCGAGCCTGAGCGCCCCGCAGGCCGCGAAGATAAAGGCCGCGGCCACGCCCACGCGCCCGAAATTGCAGAGCTGCCAGTGCCAGAGCAGGATGGCCGGCGCGAGCCCGAAGGCCACGAGGTCGGCGAGGGAGTCGTACTGCACGCCGAACTCGCTCGCCGTGTTGGTGAGCCGGGCCACCTTGCCGTCGAGGCCGTCCATGAGCGCCGAGGCGAGGATGGCCATGCCCGCCGGCTCGAAGCGGCCCTGCCCGGCCCAGACCATGGACAAAAAGCCCAGGAACATGCTCAAGGTGGTGAGCATGTTGGGCAAAAGGTAGGCCCCGCGGACGGGCTTTTTGCGTTGGGCGTTGTCCATGCGTTGACTCGGTGGGGCGGCAGGCGTTGTGTATGCGTTTGCGGCGTGTCTCCGCTGCATCCTTAACGCCGAAAGTCTCCGTCAAAAACAGCCTTTTCGGCGCTTGCTGCGTCAGAGAAAAATTTCCTCGGTCGAGTACTTGAGTACACTCCCTTCGGAAATTTTTATCTTCCTTGCAAGCGCCGAAAAATCTTATTTTTTAGGATTCTTCCGGCACAAGCACCCGTCTTCCGCTCCGCTCCAGACGGGCTATGGAATGTTCCTCAATTGCGTTCACTGTGCCTTCTTTAACTGAAGGACACGAACCGCTCAGGCGTTCTCCCTGCGGGCGATGGCGCTTTCGCCGGCAAAGACCTTGTCGCCCAGTTGTACCGCCGGAACATAGCCTTCGGGCAGGTAAAGGTCAACTCTCGAGCCGAAGCGGATCAGGCCCACGCGCTCGCCGCGCGTGAGGCGGTCGCCGCGCTCGGCGCGGCAGACGATGCGCCGGGCCACGAGGCCAGCGATCTGCACCATGGTCCAGGCCTGACCGTTCTCGTCCGCAAGGCGCCAACCGCAGCGCTCGTTGTCCGTGGAGGCCTTGTCCAGCGAGGCGTTGAAGAACTTGCCCGGCCAGTAGCGCACCTCGTCCACCGTGCACGCCACGGGGACGCGGTTCACGTGAACGCTAAAGAGGTTCATGAAGATGCTGACGCACAGCATCTCCTTGCCGCTGAAGGGGTCGGCCCGTTTTTCCATGCGGATGACGCAGCCGTCGGCCGGGCTCACGGCGAGGTCGGGCGAGACGGGGCCCACGCGCTCCGGGTCGCGGAAGAAGTAGAGGCAAAAGAGGGTGATGAGCCAGCAGAGCAGGGCGCCCGGCCAGCAGCCGATGACCGCGAGAAGCAGGCTCGTGAACGCGGCAAGCCCGATGAAGGGCCAGCCTTCCGGCGCGATGCCCAAGGTTGCGGGACGCATGGCGACTCCTTTTCTGGCCGCCCTGCGTGCCATTCACCCTGGGCGGCGCGATGGTGGAAGCCGCACCATATGCCGGCGGGCGGCGAATGGCAAGCCGCGGCGTCTTCTCCGGGGCGGCCGCTATTGGAGAGGGAAGAGGGGCTGCGGGCCGGGTGCTGTATCCTCCTCACCCTCCACCTCTTCCCCGGCGAGAGTGTCCGCTGGGGCGGGCATGGCCCGCTTGAGGGCCAGCTCCCGCTCGAGCCAGCGCAGGAGCGCGTCAAGTCCCTCGCCGTTACGCGCGGAAAGCGGGATGGCGCCGGGGAAGGCCGCCCGAAGCTCCTCCCGCGCCGGCTCCGGCAGCCTGTCCCACTTGTTGAGCGCGAGCACGCGCGGCACGGCGTGAAGCCCCAGCTCCTCAAGGATAGTCTCCACCGAGGCGATCTGCTGGAGCAGGTCGGGGTGCGAGGCGTCGGCCACATGCACGAGGAAGTCTGCGGCCGCAAGCTCCTCCAGTGTGGCGCGGAAGGCGTCCATGAGCTCGCGCGGCAGGTTGCGGATAAAGCCCACGGTGTCGGCGATGACCACCTCGCGCTCGCCGGGCACGCGCAGGCGCCGCGTGGCCGGGTCGAGGGTGGCGAAGAGCCGGTTTTCCGCGAGCACGCGGGAGCGCGTGAGCGTGTTGAGCAGGGTGGACTTGCCGGCATTGGTGTAGCCCACCAGCGCCGCCTGCGGGATGCCGCGCCGCCCGCGCCTGGCGAGCCCGCGCTGGCGGCGGAGCTTTTCCAGCTCCCGGGTGAGGCGCGTCATGCGCTCGCGTACCTTGCGGCGGTCGGTCTCAAGGCGGCGCTCGCCCGGGCCGCGGCCGCCCACGCCGCCCATGAGCCGGTCGAGCGCGCGGTTGCGCCCGGCGAGGCGCGGCAGCACATAGCGCAACTGCGCAAGCTCCACCTGGAGGCGCCCGGCGCGCGAGGCCGCATGCTGGGCGAAAATATCAAGGATGAGCTGGGTGCGGTCGATGACCTTGCGCTCGGTGATGTCCGCGAGATTGTGGATCTGCGCGGGCGAGAGCTCGCCGTCGAAGACGAGGATGTCCGCGTTCTCCCTGAGCGCCATGACCTCCAGCTCGGCGAGCTTGCCCTTGCCGAGGATGGAATGCGGGTCGGGCCGGGCCACGCGCTGGATGAGGCGCCCGCACACGGCGAGCCCGGCCGTGCGCGCAAGTTCGGCCAGCTCGGAAAGGCGTTGCTCCTGCACGGGGCGCGGCTCCGACGCCACGGAGACGAGGAGCGCCCGCCCGGCGCATGTGTTTTGCGCCGCCTCGCCGGCGTCCGGCCCCGCGTCAAACCCGGCGGCCAGCCCGGACGGCGGGGCCGCGGGCAGCGCCGAAAGCGCGGCTTCTATCTCCGCGGTGCGGGCGGCGAAATCCGCGGCCGTCCTGTCCCAGGGGCGCGGCTCGTCCACCAGGCAGGGGGGCGCCCCGGGCGTGGCGGTGCTTCCCGGGGCCAGCGTGGCGGCCTGCCAGCGCACGGGCTCGCCCTCCGGGTTCACGGAAAGCGCGATGATGGCGTCGAGCCTGAGGAAGAGGAGATCCATGAGATCCTCTTCCGTAAGGCCTTCGGGCGAGAGATGGGTGTGGAGGAGCCTGAGGCCCCGCAGGCGCGAGGCCGGGGCGCTGAGCACGGAGGCGCGGGCGGACCGG
>CAMWVJ010000053.1 GCA_947177645.1 uncultured Desulfovibrio sp. | reverse complement strand
GGCCCGGGCTGGGCTTCGAGGACGCGCCGGAACTCCTGTCCTCCTTCCTTTCCCAGTTTTACGGCACGGTCACGCCGCCGCCGCGCATCCTCGTGCCCTGGCTCCCCCCGGACATGCTCGCTGAGGAGGGGGAGGGGGAGGGCGCCCCCGATGGCGAGGACGGGCGCGCCGTGCTGGAGCAGGCGCTCTCGGAGAAGCGCGGGGGCCCGGTGCGCGTGGTGGCGCCGCAGAACACGGCGGACAACCAGCTCGTGGACATGGCGGCCTCCAATGCGCGCGAGGAGGCGCGCCGCCGGCGCGGGCAGGACGGCGAAGCCCTCCTGGCGCGCGTGGGCAAGGCGCTTTCGTTGCCGGAGCCGCCGGCCCGCATCGAGTGCGTGGACGTGTCGCACACGGGGGGCAAGCAGACGCGCGTGGGCATGGTGGTCTATGTGGACGGGCGCCCCAGCAAGGAGGACTACCGCATCTATTCCATGCCCGACAGTGCGGACGATTACGCCACGCTCCATGCCTGGGTGGCGCGGCGCCTCGAGAGCGGGCCGCCGTGGCCCGACCTTTTGCTCATCGACGGCGGCCGCGGCCAGCTCACGGCCGTGAGCCGGGCGCTCGCCGAAGCCGGGGAGGAGGGCCTGTTCCCGCTGGCGGCCATCGCCAAGGCCCGCGATGAGGACGGCCACGCGGACCGCCGCGCCGGCAACGTGGCCGACCGCATCTTCGTGCCCGGCCGCGTCAATCCCCTGCCCCTGCGCGAGGGCAGCCAGGAGCTGCTCTTCCTCCAGCAGGTGCGCGACGCCACGCACCGCTTCGCCATCGGACGCCACCGCCGCGCCCGGCGCGGGGCCGCACTGTCAGGCGAGCTCATGCGGCTGCCCGGCGTGGGGCCGGCCACGGCGCGCCTGCTTTGGGACCATTTCGGCAGCGTGGAGGCCATGGCCAAGGCCAGCGAGGAGGAACTGCGCGCGCTTCCCGGCGTCGGCCGCGCCAAGGCCGCCAGCCTGCACGAAAAACTGCGCCGCCTCGCGGGCGAATAGGCACGGCGGGAAATGCCCACCCTGACAGTCTACTTTGACGAGAATCTGCGCGTGCTGGAAGGGCTGCCGGACGGGTGCGCTGACCTCATCTATATCGACCCGCCCTTCAATACCGGGAAGGCGCAGAAGCGCACCAGCCTCAGGACCGAGGCCGCGCACGACGGCGACCGGGTGGGCTTTCAGGGAAAAAGGTACAGGACTGTCAGGCTGGAGACCAAAGGCTATAGCGACAAGTTTGACGATTTTCTGGCCTTTATCGAGCCGCGCATCCGCCACGCGCACAGGATATTGAAAAAAGACGGCTCCCTGTTTTTCCATCTCGACTACAGGGAGATCCATTACTGCAAGGTGCTGATAGATTCCGTCTTCGGCCGCGATTCCTTCATGAACGAAATTATCTGGGCCTATGACTACGGGGGGCGCTCCAAAAGAAAATGGCCGGCCAAGCATGATACCATCCTCTGGTATGCGCGGGACCCGGAACACTATACGTTCAATTATGAGGAAATGGACCGCATCCCCTACATGGCGCCGGGCCTCGTGGGCGCGGAAAAGGCCGCGCGCGGCAAGACGCCCACCGATGTCTGGTGGCACACCATCGTGAGCCCCAACGGAAAGGAAAAAACCGGCTATGCCACCCAAAAGCCGCTCGGCATCATCAACCGCATCGTCCGCGTCCATTCACGACCCGGCGACATGCTCTGCGATTTCTTCGCCGGCAGCGGGACCCTGGGTGAGGCGGCGTATCAAAATGGCCGCGATTGCATCCTTGTGGACAATAACCGCGACGCCATCGAGACCATGAAACAGCGGTTTAAAGGTATTCCTGTGGAGTGGATTTTTCCGTAGCAATGCGTGCCGCGGGGCCTCAGCGTTGCAGCCAGTCGGCGAGCGTGGCTTCCAGTTCGTCCCCGGCCATGCGCGGAATGTCATACCAGCCCGCGGCCTCGCGCTGGCGTGCCGCCTCGGCGAGGATGATGGCCGCCGCCACGGAGACGTTGAAGCTCTGGATCATGCCGTGCATGGGGATGTAGAGCCGGCCGTCGGCCGCAGCCAGCAGGGACTCGTCCACGCCCTCGTGCTCGTTGCCGAGAATGACGGCCGTGGGCCTGAGAAAGTCCCACTCGCGCAGGGGCCGCGCCCCGGGCGAGCAGGAGGTGGCGAGCACCTGCATGCCGCGGCCGTGCAGGGCCGCGAACAGCGCCTCTTTGTCGCGGTGGCGCTCGCTCTCCACCCATTTGCGCGCCGAGGCCGAGCTCTTGCGCCCGAGCGCCGGGAAGGGCGTGTTCGTGTAGTAGAGGTGCACGCGGGCCACTCCGAAGGCATCGCATGAGCGGTAAATGGCCGAAACATTGTGCGGGTCGTGGATATTGGCGAGCACCAGGGTGAGGTCGGGCTGGCGCTGGCAAAGCACTTGGCGCAGCCGCGCGCGGCGGCGCGGCGTGACCGCCCGGCCGGGGGCGTCGGGATTTTTGCTCGGCGCGCCGGCTCCGTCCTCGGGCGACGCATTGGGGGGCAGGGGCATGGGCCTTCTCCGTTGCGTATGGCGTCGGCGGCGGAAAGGCCGCGCGGCCGGCCCCATATGTGGCAGAAAAAATCTTTGCGGGCAAGCGCATTGCAAAGCACAGGAAATTGCCCTACACAAAGGGGAACCACCTTGCGGCGCGGGAGCGCCACACTCCAGACAGGAGCGCACGATGTCACACCTCCGCTCATTGCCTCTGCTTGTGCCGGCCATCCTCTTGGGGGCGCTCGCCCTGTTCGCGCCCGAGGCGGTCCTCGCCTCCGAGGGGCATCCCACCATTCCGGGGGCCTCGCTCTCGGCCATCTGGGTCATTCCCTTCGCCTGCATGCTGCTTTCCATCGCCATCATGCCGCTGGCGCTGCCCCACTTCTGGGAGCACCACTTCGGCAAGATCGCCGTGTTCTGGGGTCTCGCCTTCCTCGTGCCCTGCTTCATCGTGTTCGGCCTGGGCACGGCGCTCTATGAATTCCTGCACATCATCCTTCTGGACTACATCCCCTTCATCGTGCTGCTCTTCGCGCTGTTCACCGTGGCGGGCGGCGTGCGCCTCAAGGGCACCCTGGTGGGCACGCCGGTGGTGAACACGGGCCTGCTCGCCATCGGCACCGTGCTCGCCAGCTGGATGGGCACCACCGGCGCGGCCATGCTGCTCATCCGGCCCCTGCTCCGCGCCAACGCGCACCGGCGCTACCGCGTGCATTCCATCGTCTTCTTCATCTTCCTCGTGGCCAATATAGGCGGCTCGCTCACGCCGCTCGGCGACCCGCCGCTTTTCTTGGGCTTCCTCAAGGGCGTGAGCTTTTTCTGGACGACCACGCACCTCTTCTTCAAGACACTCTGTATGGCCGTGGCCCTGCTGCTCCTCTTCTTCATCATCGACACCGTGCTCTTCAACAAGGAAGGCCGCCCCAAGCCCCCGCACGACCCTGACGCCGCCGAGGAGAAGCTCGGCCTCGAGGGCACCATCAACCTGCTCTTCCTGCTCGGCGTGGTGCTGGCGGTGCTCGCCTCGGGCATGATCAATTTCGGCACCTGGATCGAGGTCTACGGCGTGCCCGTGGAAGGCCAGAACCTTTTGCGCGACCTTGCGCTGCTCTGCCTCGCCGGCCTCTCCTGGAAGTTCACGAGCCGCCACTGCCGCGAGATGAACGGCTTTTCCTGGGCGCCCATCGAGGAGGTGGCCAAGCTCTTCTTCGGCATCTTCCTCTCCATGATCCCGGCCATCGCCATCCTGCGCGCCGGCACCGAGGGCGCGCTCGCCTCGCTCATCAACATGGTCTCCACGCCGGACGGCCAGCCCGTCAACGCCATGTATTTCTGGCTCACCGGCGCGCTCTCGAG
Source organism: uncultured Desulfovibrio sp. (assembly GCA_947177645.1). GTDB lineage: Bacteria > Desulfobacterota > Desulfovibrionia > Desulfovibrionales > Desulfovibrionaceae > Desulfovibrio. The sequence goes on along the minus strand of CAMWVJ010000053.1, from coordinate 3,309 downwards.
CTTCCTTGACAATGCGCCCACCTACCTTGTGTTCTTCAACACCGCGGGCGGCGACGCGCAGCACCTCATGACCGACATGGCGACCACCCTCATCGCCATCTCGGCCGGCGCGGTGTTCATGGGCGCCAACACCTATATCGGCAACGCGCCCAACTTCATGGTCCGCTCCATCGCCGAGAACCAGGGCGTCAAGATGCCGAGCTTCTTCGGCTACATGATGTGGTCCTGCGGCATCCTCATCCCGCTGTTCCTCCTGCTGACTTGGGCCTTCTTCATCTAGCAGGCGCGGAAAACGACAGCATCGTTCGGGCGGGTCTGGCGCGGGGCGCCGGGCCCGCCCCTCTTTTCACAGGAGGTTTTTCATGAACCAGCGCGAACGCATGCTGGCCGGGCTGCCGTATATCCCCATGCGCGACGGCCTTTGGGAGCTGTATAAAGACTGTCACCAAAAGATTTATCGGTACAACAATCTCCCGCCCGACGCCGACGAGGAGCGCGACGCGCTCCTGCGTTCCATCCTCGGCAAGTGCGGCAAGACCGTCACCATCATGGGGCCGTTCTACTGCGACTACGGCTTCAACATCGAGCTGGGCGAGCGTTTTTACGCCAACTACAATTTCACGGTGCTCGACGTGGCGCCCGTCACCATCGGCGACAACGTGCTCTGCGCGCCCAATGTGGCCATCTATACGGCCGGCCATCCTCTGCACCCGGAGAGCCGCAATTCGGGCTATGAATACGGCGCGCCGGTCCGCATCGGCAGCAATGTGTGGCTCGGCGGCAACGTGGTCATCAATCCCGGGGTAACAGTGGGCGACAATGTGGTCATCGGCTCGGGCAGCGTGGTCACGCGTGACATTGCGGACAACACGCTGGCCGCGGGCAATCCCTGCCGCCCCTTGCGGGCCATCACCGAAGCCGACCGGGACTTCTATTTCAAGGACCGCCGCTTTGACGTGGACGACTATAAAAAACCCTGGTGGGAACGGCAGGGTTAGCGGCCCCGGGGAAATCTGGCCTGACAGCGCGGAGCGTACGAAAAAACGCCGCCCCTGTCCGTTTTGACGCGGAGAGGGGCGGCGAAGTTTTTGTGGGCGCGGGGATTACAGGGCGGCGCCGAAGGCGCGCGCCTCCTCCAGGACGGGCTTGCCCGCGATGGCGCCGGCCTCGAGGACGCCGCCGGCGAACACATAGCCGAGATCCTTCCACTTGAGGAAGCCGGTGAGCGCCTTGTAATAGTCGAGCACGGGCTTCCAGTTGTCCGGGGTGTCGCCTTCCGCGGCCATGAGCAAGGCGCATTCCTTGCGCGGGTTGGCGTAGTCGGGGTTGCACTCGGCCACGGCGAAGAGGCGGTCAAAGGCGGTCTTGAGCTGGCCGGAAATGGCCCAGTAATACATGGGCGAGGCCAACACCACCATGTCGGCGGCCACATAGGCGGGATAGACCTTTTCCATGCCGTCTTTCTGCACGCAGGGGCTGGCCGGGTCCTTGCCGCCCTTCATGCAGCCGAGACAGCCGTGGATGTCCAGCTTCTGGAGGTCGATGCGGGTCACGGTATGGCCCGAGCTTTCGGCGCCGCGGGTGAAAGCGTCGCAGAGCATGACGGTATTGCCCTTGAGCCGCGGGCTGCCGTTGAGGATGAGGATGTTCTTGCCCATGTTCGTCCCCCTGCCTTGAGCAGTTGCAGATGAAGGAATGCGGCGGTCTCGCGCAGGTCTCGCGGGTGTGCCCCGTGCCGGCTGCGGACGCCGGAGTAATTGTTTATTGAATACTAAATAAATGTCAAGCGCGGCGTGCGGTCAAAAATTCAAGCCTCGGGGCGGGGCGGCAGCAGGTGCACCGCGCGGGAAGCCATGGCGGCCAGCTCCTCCCGGGAGAGACCGTCGCGTGCCTGGAGCGACAGCCCCTCCAGCAGGGCGTTGAGGGCGCCCGCGAGGGAGGGGACATCCGTCCCGGCGGGGAGCTGGCCCTCCGCGACCGCGCGGGCAAGGCGATCCGCGAACATGGCCTTGGTCGCCATGCGCATTTCGCGGATGGCCGCGATGATCTCCGTTTCGGCGGGGGAGATGTTCACCGCCGCCAGCACCAGCATGCAGCCGCAGGGCGTTTCAGGCGAGAGCAGGATGCCCGCCGCGGTGGTGAAAAATCCCTCCACCGCCCGGTAAATGTCGGGTTCGGCCAAAAAGCGTTCCGAAGGCTCCTGCCAGTAGGCCTGCTCGTAATGGCGCACCGCCTCGAGAAAGAGCGCGGCCTTGTTGCCGAAGCTGGCGTAGAGGCTCGGCGGCTTGATGTCCATGACCTCGCAGAGCCGCGCCACCGAGGCCGGCTCGTAGCCCTCCTGCCAGAAAAGCTCGAGGGCGGCGTGAAGCGCCTGTTCGCGGTCGAAGCCGCGGGGGCGGCCCTTGCCGCGGTGGCCGGAGTGCTCTGGGTTCTCGTTGCTCATGGGCGTTTCCTGAAATTGACCATACGTTGCGCGCTCAGGCGCCGGCCTGGCTGAGGTGGAGGAGCGGGTACGGGCGCCCCTCGCTGTCCGCGGGGCTGCGCCCCGTCATCCTGAAACCCCGGGCGCGGTAAAAGGCGAGCGCGGCGGCATTGGCCTCGTTGACCGAGAGCCGCAGCGGCCCGTGGAGGCGCCGGGCATGGCCGAGCAAGAGGCTCCCCACGCCCCGGCGGAAATGCTCCGGGGCCACGAAGAGCATGTCGATATGGTTCCCGGTGCAGCCAAGAAAGCCCGCGGGCGCGCCTTCCGCCTCGGCGAGCCAGAGCTCGGGCACGGCCTTGAGGCCCCGGCGCACCTCGTTTTCGATGCCGTCCACATCCCCGGGGGCCAGAAAGGCGTGGCTCGCCTCCACGCTGCGCCGCCACAGGCCGACGAGCGCCGGATGGTCGGCAGCCCGCGCGGTCCGCACTGCGGGCGCCCCGGCCGGCGGTGTCAGTACTTGTAATTCCATTTGATGCCGCCCCAGGTGTTCTGTTGCTCGGTGCGGATCTCCATGCTCGTGCGCGGGGTCAGCTCCCACTCGATGATGAAGGCCGTGCTGTCCGGCTTCATGCCCTGCTGGATGCCCATGTAGATGCTGTCCGTGAGGTACTTGCCCATCTCGAGGGTGGTGCCGCCGGCGTCGTCGTCGCCGGAGTCGGCCCCGCCGGTGGGCGACGTGCCAAGCCGGAGCACGTCCACGCCGAGGGCCTTCTTGGCCGCGCCGAAGATGCCCCCGCCCCCGCCGCCGAAGCCGGCGAGCTGGGCAACGGCCCCGGCCAGCTGCAGCGCCTCGAGGCGTCCGCGCTCGTTGACGCTCTTGCCGAACA
>CAMWVJ010000052.1 GCA_947177645.1 uncultured Desulfovibrio sp. | reverse complement strand
CCCTCCAGGCGGCCGGCCGCCGCGTCCGCGAGGGCGCGGCCGACGGCGTGGGCAGCGCCGGGCATTCCGGCGCCACCGTGGCCTGCGTCATGTTCATCATGGGGCGGCGGCCCGTCGTGGAGCGGCCCGCGCTGGCGGCGCTGCTCCCCACTGAAAAGGACCCGGTGGTCGTGCTCGACGCCGGCGCCAATGTGGACTGCCGGCCCTACCATCTTTTCCAGTTCGGCCTCATGGGCGACGCCTTCGCCCGCGACCTGCTCGGCTATGCGGCGCCCCGCGTGAGCCTGCTCAGCATCGGCGAGGAGGAGGGCAAGGGCAACAGCCAGGTCAAGGAAGCCTACGAGCTCCTGAAGATGGCCCACAACCTGAATTTCATCGGCAATGCCGAAGGCCGCGACATTTTTACCGGCGACGTGGATGTGGTCGTCTGCGACGGCTTTGTGGGCAATGTGGTGGTCAAGATGAGCGAGGGGCTGGCTTCCGCGCTCGTGCGCATGCTGAAGCGCGTCTTCACCACCGGCTTCATCCCCGCGCTGGGGGGCATGCTTGCGCGCGGCGCCTTCCGCAAGTTCGCGCGCACCCTTGACTATGCCGAATACGGCGGCGCGCCGCTTTTGGGCCTCCAGGGCCTCGCCATCGTCTGCCACGGCCGTTCCAACGCCCGCGCCATGACCAATGCCATCCGCATGAGCGGCGCCTATGTCCGCAAGGAGACCAATGCCCGCCTCGCGGAGACCATTCTCGCCAACGAGGAGCTGACGCGGTTCTCCCGCGCCATCTGAGCGCCGCGGGCGCCTTTTTTCCGCAACCAGTACGGACACTTCATGACCCTTACCTGCCATCTGCACGCCTTGTGCGCCCATGTGCCCGAAACCGTTGTCACCAACGACGACCTGGCCCGCGTGGTGGACACCAATGACCAGTGGATCGTCGAGCGCACGGGCATCCGGCGCCGGCACAGGCTCGCCGATACCGAAAACGCCTCCGACCTCGCCCTTGCCGCGGCGCGCCGCTCCCTCGCGGAGGCCGGGCTCGCGCCGCGCGACCTCACCCATGTGATCGCCGCCACCTGCACGCCGGACGCCATCTCGCCCTCCGTGGCCTGCATCCTCGCGGGCGCGCTGGAGGCCGGGCCGGTCATGGCCATGGATTTCAGCGCCGCCTGCACGGGCTTTATCTATGGGCTTTCGCTGGGGCAGGCCTTCCTCGCCCAGGCGCCGCAAAGCCGCATCCTTTTCGCCTGCGCCGAGGCCATGACGCGGCGCGTCAACTGGCAGGACAGGAGCACCTGCGTCCTCTTTGGCGACGCGGCGACGGCCTGCGTGCTCGACGGCGAAGGCGGCGAGGGCTCGGCGGCGGTGGAAGACGTGCTCTGCCAGAGCGACGGCGCGCAGCGCGACCTCATCGTGGTGGGCGGGGGCACCTCCTGCCGCTACGCCGTGGGCGACCCCGTGGACGGGCAGTTCTTCATCACCATGCGCGGGCGCGACACCTACAAGCACGCCGTGCGCCAGATGGTGCAGGTGTGCGAGACCGTGCTTGCCCGCAACGGCCTTTCCATGAAGGATATCGCGCTCTTCGTGCCGCACCAGGCCAACATGCGCATCATCGAGGCCGTGGGCTCGCGCCTCGGCATCGACGGGGAAAGGGTGTTCGTGAACCTTGAGGAATACGGCAACACCTCCTCCGCCTCCATCCCGCTGGCGCTCACCGAGGCCCGCGCCGCGGGGCGCATCCGCCCCGGCGACCGCGTGCTCGTCACGGCCTTCGGCGCGGGGCTCACGTGGGGCGCGGCGCTTTTGCGCTTTTAGCGGGCGCCCGGGGCGTGTTCCGGCGCATTGAAATTCCCGGGCGCATGGAGTAGGATGCGCCTTCCCGGCACTTCACAAGGAAGAGGTGGAACGCCATGACACATTCAAGCGCAGCGGCTCTTTCATGGGCCGAAGCGCCCGTGGCCCTGGTCACGGGGGGCTCGCGCGGCATCGGGCGGGCCATCGCCCGCACGCTCGCCCGCGACGGCTATTTCATCATCCTCACCTATGTGAGCCGCCCCGAAGACGCAGAACGCACCGTGGAGGACATCCGCGCCGCCGGCGGCGAGGCGCGCGCCTTCGCGCTGGACGTGGGCGACGATGCCGCGGTGGAGGCCTTTTTCGCCTCCGAGATCAAGGACAAGGTCAATCTGGCCGTACTCGTCAACAATGCGGGCATCACGAGGGACGGCTTCCTCATCCGCATGAAGAGCGAGGATTTCGACCGCGTGCTGGATGTCAACCTCGGCGGCGCCTTCGCGTGCAGCCGTGAGGCCGCCAAGATCATGAGCAAGCGGCGCGCCGGCCGCATCATCAATATCGCCTCGGTGGTCGGCCAGATGGGCAATGCCGGGCAGGCCAACTATTGCGCGGCCAAGGCCGGGCTCATCGGGCTCACCAAGTCCAACGCGCGCGAGCTCGCCGCGCGGGGCATCACGGTCAACGCCGTGGCGCCCGGCTTCATCGAGACCGACATGACGGCCAAGCTGGGCGAGGACGTGGTGAAGGCCTATGTGGAGTCCATCCCCCTGCGCCGCATGGGGACGGCCGAGGATGTGGCAGAGGCCGTGGCCTTTCTCGCGTCGGACAGGGCCGCCTACATCACGGGGCAGGTGCTCGCCGTCAATGGCGGTATGTACTGCTGAGCCGGGGCGGACAGGCGCAGGACGATTTTTGACGATTTTTCAGGGCCGCGCACCGGCGCCGGAACGCGCCGCGCCGCGCCCGACAACGAACACGGAACACCGGGAGGATGTCATGTCTGAAGTTGCCGACAAAGTCCAGAAGATCATCGTTGACCAGCTTGGCGTGAGCGCCGACGAAGTGAAGCCCGAAGCCTCCTTCGTGGAAGACCTGGGCGCCGATTCCCTCGACCTCACCGAGCTCATCATGGCCATGGAAGAGGAATTCGACATCGAGATCGCCGACGAGGACGCCCAGAAGATCCTCAAGGTGCAGGACGCCATCAACTACATCGAAAACAACAAGAAGTAGGCCGGGCGCGTCCCGCCGCGGCGCACCACCCGGGGCGCGGCGCCCGGTGTGCAGCATTGGGGGCGCGGCTTTTGGGGGCCAGGCCCCGCGCGCCGGCGCCCGGGAATTCCCGGACGCGCCGGGTGATGCCGCATTCGCCTTTTCCTGAGCTGCGCCCGTATGATGGCGCCAGACCCGGGAAAAAGCCCGGGCTGGCGGCCGCATGTGCGCCATGGCGTTGGGACGCCTGCGGAATTGCGGGGCTGAAGGCCGGCAAGGGCGCCGAAGACGCGTGGGCGGCAGCGGGCCAGGGGGCATGCGCCTGGGCGACTGCCCCCCAGAGGTCTGTACGCAAGGGGGCTGGGCGCAAGAGGGCTGTGGAGCTCGCGGGCCGAAGGTGGAAGGCGCCCCCCTGTGTGCAGCCCCGGCGCGCCTTTTGCGGCGGCGCCCTGCGGGGCCTCTGTCGCCCGCAGGCGGGCCTTTTCCGCTGTGCGCCCCCGGCGGCGCCGGATTTCGTTACCCAGGCCAAGGAGCAAGGAGCCGTCCATGAACCGTCCCCGCGTAGTGATCACCGGCGTTTCGGGCATCACGCCGCTCGCCAATGACATCGACACCACCTGGAAGCGCCTCCTCGCGGGTGAATCCGGCATCGGCCCCATCACGCTCTTCGATGCGTCCGACTACACCTCGCGCATCGCCGGCGAAGTGAAGGATTTTTCGCCCGAAGAGTGGATACCGGCCAAGCAGGTGCGGCGCATGGACCGCTTCACCCAGTTCGCCGTGGCCGCGGCCAAGATGCTCCTCGCCGACTCGGGCCTTGAGATCACGCCGGAAAACGCCGAAGATGTGGCCGTCATCCTCGGCATCGGCCTGGGGGGCCTGCGCACCATCGAGACCTGGCACGCCAAGCTGCTCGAGGCCGGCCCGAGCAAGATCTCGCCCTTCCTCATCCCCATGCTCATCTCCAACATGGGGCCCGGGCAGATTTCCATCTTCACCGGCGCCAAGGGGCCGAACATCGTCACCACCACGGCCTGCGCCTCGGGCATCCACGCCATCGGCACGGCCTACAGCGAGATAGTGCTCGGCCGCACGAAAAGCGTCATCACGGGCGGCGTGGAGGCCACCATCACGCCGCTCGGCGTGGCGGGCTTCACGGCGCTCAAGGCCCTCTCCACCCACTACAACGACGAGCCCACCAAGGCCTCCCGGCCCTTTGACGCCAAGCGCGACGGCTTTGTCATCGGCGAGGGCGCGGGCCTTCTGATGCTGGAAGACCTCGAGAGCGCCAGGGCGCGCGGCGCCAAGATCTACGCCGAGGTGGTGGGCTACGGCGCCTCGGGCGACGCCTACCACATGACCGCCCCGCACGAGACGGGCGAGGGCATGGCCGCGGCCATGACGCGCGCCCTGCGCGACGCGGGCCTCAAGCCCGAAGCCGTGGAGCATATCAACGCCCACGGCACCTCCACCCAGCTCAACGACAGCACGGAAACCAAGGCCATGAAGATCGCCTTCGGCGACCATGCGAAAAACCTCAAGATCTCGGCCACCAAGTCCATGACCGGGCATCTGCTCGGCGCGGCCGGCGGCATCGAGTCCGTGTTCACGGCCCTGGCGCTCAGGGACGAGGTGCTGCCCGGAACCATCAATCTGGAATATCCCGACCCGGCCTGCGACCTCAACTATCTCTCGGGCGGTACGGAGCGCGTGGCCTGCGAATACGGCATGTGCAATTCCTTCGGCTTCGGCGGCACCAACGCCAGCGTCATCTTTAAAAAGTGGACTGACTAAGGCCCGCACACCCGGGGCGCCGCGGCGCCCCGCATTTTGGCGCCCGGGATGCCGGGCGCCCGGCCCGCCTGCCCGCGCCCCGCGGGCGCGTCTTCCGCAAAAGGATCTGCCTCGATGGATGAACTCATTCTCCAGGACCCCGAACTCGCCAACGCCATCGTTCTCGAATCCGACCGCCAGATGAGCAAGCTCGAGCTCATCGCGTCGGAAAACTTCGTTTCCGCGGCCGTGCGCGAGGCCCAGGGGAGCGTGCTCACCCACAAGTATGCCGAGGGCTATCCCGGCAAGCGCTATTACGGCGGCTGCGAATATGTGGACATGGTGGAGGAGATGGCCCGCGACCGCGCGCGGCGGCTCTTCAACTGCGTCCATGCCAACGTGCAGCCCCATTCCGGCTCGCAGGCCAACATGGCCGTGTATTTCGCCTGCCTCAAGCCCGGGGACACCATCCTCGGCATGAACCTCTCGCACGGCGGCCACCTCACCCACGGCAGCCCGGTGAATTTTTCGGGCCGGCTCTTCAACGTGGTCTCCTACGGCGTGCGCAAGGACACGGGCCGCATCGACTATGACGAGGTGGCGGCGCTCGCGCGCGAGCACCGCCCGGCCATGATCGTGGCCGGCGCCAGCGCCTACCCGCGCTTTCTCGATTTTGCGCGCTTCCGGGCCATCGCCGACGAGGTGGGCGCCCTGCTCATGGTGGACATGGCCCATATCGCGGGCCTCGTGGCGGCCGGTCTGCACGAGAGCCCCATCCCCTACGCCCATGTGACCACCACCACCACGCACAAGACCCTGCGCGGGCCCCGCGGCGGCATGATCCTCGCGGACGAGGCCAATAGGAAGCGCATCGACAGCCAGATCTTCCCGGGCATGCAGGGCGGCCCGCTCATGCACGTCATCGCGGCCAAGGCCGCGGCCTTCGGCGAGGCCCTGCGCCCGGCCTTCGCCCGCTACGCGAGGCGCGTGGTGGAGAACGCCGCGGCCCTGGCCGAAGGGCTCAAGGCCGCCGGCTTCGAGCTCGTCTCCGGGGGGACGGACAATCACCTGCTCCTCGTGGACCTGACGAACCTCGATGTCACGGGCAAGGATGCGGAAAGCGCGCTGGACGCGGCGGGCATCACGGTCAACAAGAACACCATCCCCTTCGAGACGCGCTCGCCCTTCGTGACTTCCGGCATCCGCCTGGGCACGGCGGCCCTGACCACGCGCGGCCTCACCCGCGAGGACATGGCGACGGTGGCCGGCTTCATCGCCGAAACCATCGGGAAGCGCGGCGACGGCCCGGCGCTCGCCGCCATTCGCGGGCGCGTTACGGAATTCGCGCGCCAGTTCCCGCTCTTCTCGTGGTAGCGGGCGCCCTTTTGCGAGCACGGCATGGAACGACTGCCCTGGCCTGATTACTTCATGAGCATCACAAGGCTCGTGAGCCTGCGCTCCACCTGCACGAGGCGCCGGGTGGGCGCGGTGGCCGTCAAGGACAAGCGCATCCTCGCCACGGGCTACAACGGGCCGCCGGCCGGCACGCCGCACTGCCTCGAGGTGGGATGTCTCCGGCAGCAGCTCGGCATCCCCTCGGGCCAGCGGCACGAGATCTGCCGCGGCCTGCATGCCGAGCAGAACGTCATCATCCAGGCGGCCGTGCACGGCATCAGTATCGCCGGGGCCACGCTTTACTGCACCACGCAGCCCTGCGTGCTCTGCGCCAAGATGCTCATCAACTGCGGCATCCGCGAGATCTTCTACGCCGAGGCCTATCCCGACGAGCTCGCCACCACCATGCTCCGCGAGGCGGGCGTCCCCATGGAGCGCCTTGAGGTGGACTGGCTGCCCGAGGGCGCGGGCGCGCCCTGCGGCTGCGGAAAGGGGGCCGGATAGGCATGGCGGAGGCGGCGCAGAAAGCTCACGTGAACCATGAGGCGGAGCGGGAATTCGCCCCCTTCATGCGCGAGGCCATCGCGCTCGCCAGGCGCGGCCGCTGGCACACCGCGCCCAATCCCATGGTCGGCGCGGTGCTCGTGCGCGATGGCGAGGTCGTCGCGCGCGGCTGGCACCACGGCGCGGGCCAGCCGCACGCCGAGGTGGAATGCCTCAAGGACGCGGCGGAAAGGGGAGTGGACCCCGCGGGGTGCACGCTCGTGGTCACGCTGGAGCCATGCTGCCACCACGGCAAGACGCCGCCCTGCACCGACGCCATCCTCGCCGCCGGCATCCGCCGGGTGGTCTATGGCTTCCGCGATCCCAATCCCGTGGCCGGGGGTGGCGCGGCCCTTTTGGCCGGCGCCGGGCTTGAGGTCATCGGGCCGGTGCTCGAGTCCGAATGCCGAGACCTTGTGGCCGATTTCCTCGTCTGGCAGACCACCGAGCGCCCCTATGTGCTGCTCAAGCTGGCCGCCACCCTGGACGGCCGCATCGCCACGCGCAACGGCGTTTCGCAGTGGATCAGCGGGCCGGAGTCACGGCGCAAGGTCCACGGGC
>CAMWVJ010000051.1 GCA_947177645.1 uncultured Desulfovibrio sp. | reverse complement strand
CCTCCCAGTGGAAGACCTCGGCGAGATGCACCGCCTCGGGCGAAAAACGCCGGAGCAGGCCGAGCGCCACGGCCCGCTGCGCCCGCGTGAACGCGGGAAGCGGCAGGTGCCTGTCCTCCCCGGGGGCCGCGCCCGGCGCGCTCCAGTGGACGAGGCGCGCCCGTTCGGGAAGCTCCGACGCGAGGAGCCGCCCCTGAACATAGCCCAGCAGGTGCCCAACGTCCAGACAGACGCCCAGGCCCTCCCCGTCCAGAAAGTCGCAGCCCAGCTCCGTGAGCCCGCAACCGCGGATGTTCTCGAGCAGCAGGGGCGGTGCGCCGGCGGCATGCCAGGCCGCGGCAAAGGCCGCGAGTAGCGCCCGCGCCTCCTGCACGGGCATGCCCGTGGGCGGATGCAAAACGGCGAGATGCGGCGCGAGATACGCCACGCGCGCGAGCACGGCCAGCGCGACCTCAGCGGCGGTGGAGCCGCCCCGCGCCCACGGCAAATCAGCCGGGAGGTGCAGGTGCCAGCGCAAGGGGAGCGCCGCGAGCTCCGGGGGCAGGTCGGTCTCGGTATAGGCGAGCGTGCCCTCGGTCTCAAAGCAGCAGAGGCCCACCTCCTCCACCCGGCCGGCGAGGAAGCGCGCGTTCTCCGCCACCGTTCCCGGGAGCACGAAGGACGGCGCGGCGAGCTTCATGGAACCGGGCCGCCCTAGAGCACCTGGCGGGTCATCCAGCCGGCTTCCTGGGCCGCGTTTTCCGCCTTCTGGCCGCCGAGCACGCAAATCTCGCCGGCTTCGGCCGCGGCTTCCAGCGTGTCGGCGAAGCGCACGAAATCCTCGGCCGTGGTGGCCAGCATCTCCTCGCGGGTGCGCTGGCGCAGCTCCTCGGTATTGCCGGCGAGCCAGGTGCCGAGCGCCCGGGCGCCGCGCGCGTCGGGCAAAAGGTAGGTGTCGAGGTCGCCCCCGGCGCCGACGATGGCCTGGGTGAGGCGCCCGGAATCCGGTGCTGCGGCGCGCAAAAAGTCCGCAAGGCCGTCATAGGCCGCGAGGGTGCGCTCCACATTGGGGTCGCGGTAGGAGGCGCAGACGAGGGTGCCGCCCACGCGGTCGAGATTGCAGAAGACCCCGTAGGCGCCCCCGCGCACGCGCACCTCGTCCCACAGGCGCCCCATGCGCAGGTAGCGCAGGATGACGCTCGCCGAGCCGTGCCACTCATAGCCAAGGTCGTAGAGGTTGGCGGCCTTGCCCACATAGTTGACCTGGGCCGGGGTCAGCAGGGCCTCGGCCTGGGGCAGGCCCGTCATGGGCGCAAGATGGCGGATGTCCATGAGGTCGGGGTCGTCCGCGCTTTCCGCGGGCGCGCCGGGGAGGCGCGCGAGCAAGGGCGCGGCGTAGCGCTCGGCCAGGGCGAGGCCCGAGGCCTCGGCCGTGCAGTCGAAAATGACGCCGCTTCCCGTGACGATATGCCGGCGCAGTTCCTCAAGGTCGGCGAGCACAGTTTCCGGCGCCTCCTCAAGGCGCCGGAGCAGCGCCCGCACGGATTCGAGATAGGTGAGGCCGGCGAGCTGTTCGGCGAGCGCGCCCTCGCCGGTGTAGCGGGCGCGCAGGCGCGCCCCCACCGTGGCGTGCCCGGCCGCCTGGATGCCGTATTCCAGCCGCGCCTTTTCCTCGAGCAGCATCTGCCCCAGGCGCTCGCGCAGCATGGCCGGGTCGCGCGCGGGCTCGAGCAGGACCTCCTCCATGATGGCGAAAAGGTCCGGGATCTTGTCGTACACCGCCTTGCCGGAGAGCGCCACGTGGCAGAAGGTCTCGCGGCTGCCGAGCCGGAGTCCCGTGAGCGGCGTGGCGCCGACGCCGCCGGTCTTGGCGGCCATGTGCGCGCCGAGCGCGGCCATGTCGCGCCGGGCCGTGCCCGTCTCGGTGAGGGAGCGGCAGAAGAGCGGCAGGAGCGGCAAAAGCCGCTCGGGGATTTGCTTTACCGGCAAGAGCAGGCTCGCGTAGGCGATGCCCGCGGTGGGGAGCTCGTGGGCGAGGGCCGTCTGCGGGATGTTCCGTTCCGCCAGCGGGAGCGGCATGTTGCGGGGCGGCAGGTCAGAAAGGCCCAGGGCCGGGATGGTGGCCAGCGCCTCGGGGCTGTCCGGCGCGGCCTGGGCTTCCTCAAGGTGGCGCGTCTCCTCCTCCAGGCGCTCGCGGGCCTCGGGCGAGGATGCGGCGCGCAGGGCCTCGAGGCGGGCGGCCTCGGCCGCAAGGCGCTCGTCGCCCAGGCTGGTGTCCGGCAGCAGCACCACATGCGCGCGGTGCGGATTGTCGAGGAAATTGCGGCGCAGGGCCTCCTCAAAGACCGGCTCGCCCGCGGCGATGCGGGCCTTGATGGCTTCAAGCGGCGCCTCCCAGGCGAGCGGCGCCAGCGGGTCGCCGTCATAGAGCCACGTGGAGAGGGACTGGATCATGGCGGCCAGCCCGCGCGGGAAGCGGCCGGAATTGTTCTCGCGGTAGGCGAATTCCACGCTGTTCACCGCGGCCTCCACGGCCTCGGCCGGGATGCCGTTTTCCGCAAGGCCGCGCAGGGTGTCGAGGATCAGGGCCTCGGCGCGGGGCACGTCCTCCGGCGCCACGCCCTTGAGGCCCGTGGAATAATACATCTGGCGCAGGTCGGTCTCGAGGCCGCAGCCCGTGGTGTCCTCCCCGAGGCCGGAGCTGATGAGCGCGAGCCTGAGCGGCGAGCCGGGCAGGCCCTCGAGGATGTGCTCCAGCATCTCCATGAGCAGGGCCTCATGCACGTCGCCGCGCTCGCCCAAAAGCCAGTTGATGGTGAAGAGCGCGCGCGTCTCGCCCGGGCCGGCCGCATAGGGCACCTCCACCCGGCGCGGCGCGGCAAGCCGCTTTTGCAGGGGCACGGCCTCGTCGGCCGGCTCGGGGCGGCGGCTGGCAAGGCGCTGAAGCTCCGCGTCGATGCGCGCCAGGCGCGCGTCCTCGGGGTCGTCGCCCCAGAAAAAGAAGCGCGCGTTCCCCGGCTGGTAGTGGCGGCGGTGGAATTCCTTGAAAGCCGTATACGCAAGGTCGGGGATGCGCTCCGGGTCGCCGCCGGAGTCAAGGCTGTAGAGGGTGTCGGGAAAGACCGCCTGCTGGCTCTTTTCGGCGAGCACGGAATCGGGCGAGGAATAGGCGCCCTTCATCTCGTTATAGACCACGCCCTTGTATGTCCAGGGGGCGTCGCCCGGGGCGGCCTCCACATGCCAGCCCTCCTGGCGGAAGATGTCCTCGCTGATGCGCGGATGGAACACCGCGTCGAGGTAAACGTCGATGAGGTTGTAAAAATCCTGCAAGTTGGCGCTGGCCACCGGGTAGCAGGTCTTGTCCGGGAAGGTGAAGGCGTTGAGGAAGGTCTGGAGCGAGCCCTTGAGCAGCTCCACGAAGGGCTCCTTCACCGGGTAGCGCTCCGAGCCGCAGAGCACGGAATGCTCGAGGATGTGGGCCACGCCCGTGGAATCCGCGGGCGGCGTGCGGAAGCTGACCCCGAAGCACTTGTTCTCGTCCGCATTGACGATGGAGAGCAGTTCGGCCCCCGTGGCATCGTGCCGCCAGAGCCGCGCCGTGCCCCCCACTTCGGGAAGCTCCCTTTCCTCCGCCAGACTGAAACCGTGCCGCTCCATGGGCCGTCCTCCCGCTTGGATGCGCCGCCGGAACGCACCGGCGCCAAGGGCAGACTACAGGCATCGGCCGCCCTTTTGCAAGTGCGGCCCGGCACGGTGCGCCGCCCCGGGGCCGGCGGCTTGTCAGGCGCTGCCCCCTCTTCTATACTCGGGGCGCCGCGGCTTTCGCAGGTGAGGGCCGCGGCCCCCACTCCTCCAGACAGGACATGTGCCATGGCGGGCAACACTTTCGGGCGCGTGCTGCGCCTGACCACCTTCGGCGAATCCCACGGCCCGGGCCTCGGCGGTGTGCTCGACGGCTGCCCGGCCGGCCTTGCCTTGAGCGAGGCCGACCTCCAGGCCGAGCTCGACCTGAGGCGCCCCGGGCAGGGGCCGGCCTCCACCAAGCGGAAGGAGCCGGACATCGTGCATCTGCTCTCCGGCGTGTTCGAGGGGCAGACCACGGGCACGCCCATCGCCTTCTATATCGCCAACGAGGACCAGCGCTCGCGCGATTACGGCAAGCTCGCCGAGCTTTTCCGGCCCGGCCATGCGGACTGGAGCTATCACCAGAAATATGGCGGCATCCGCGATTATCGCGGCGGGGGCCGCTCCTCGGGGCGCGAGACCGCGGCGCGCGTGGCCGGCGGCGCCATCGCCCGCAAGCTGCTGTCCGTGGCCTGCGGCACGGTCATCCGCGCGGCCTGCGTGGAGCTGGGCGGCATCGCCGTGCCCGAGGCCGAGATCGACATGAAGGACGCGGTGGCGAGGCCCTATTTCGCGGCCTCCGAGGCGGCGCCCGCGCTCTGGGACGCGGCCGTGGCCGAGGCGCGCGCGGCCGGCGACACCCTGGGCGGCATCGTGCGCATCGTGGCCGAGCAGGTGCCCGCCGGCCTCGGCGAGCCGGTCTTCGACCGGCTGGACGCCACGCTCGCCCATGCGCTCATGAGCGTGGGCGCGGTCAAGGGCGTGGAGGTGGGCGACGGTTTCGCCGCGGCCCGCAGACGCGGCTCGGCCAATAACGACGCCCTGCTGCCGGCTGAAGGGGCGGGCGGCTGCGGCCACAAGCCCCGCGCCCGCTTCGGCAGCAACCACGCGGGCGGCATCCTGGGCGGCATTTCCAGCGGGCAGGACATCATCCTCCAGGCGGCGGTCAAACCCATCGCCTCCATTGCGCAGGAGCAGGCCACCGTGGACAGGGAGGGCCGGCCGACCAGCGTCACCGTGGGCGGCCGCCACGACCTCGCCGCCATCCCGCGCATCGTGCCCGTGCTCGCGGCCATGACCGCCCTCGCCCTTGCGGACGCATACCTGCTCCAGCGGCGCATGGCGGCAGGGGAGCGTCTGTGAGCCCGCGCCCCTCCCCGGAGCGCGCCTGATGCCCGCCGGCCGGGACCTCCCCCTGCTGCGCGACGCTGACGCCGTGGAACTTTCCGGCACGGTGGAGCGCATCGTCTTCCATAATGAAGACAACGGTTTCACGGTGCTCAGGCTCATGCCGGACGCAGAGACGGGAGGGGATGCCGCCTCCCGCCGCCCCGTGCCCCGCAGCCAGCGCGAGCCCGTTGCCTGCGTGGGCCCCATGACCCTGCCCAAGGCCGGGAGCCGTCTGCGCGTGCGCGGCCGCTGGATCACCAATCCGCGTTTCGGGCGCCAGGTGGAATTCACCGACGTGGAGGAATTGTTGCCGGCCACGGCCGAGGGCATCCGCCTCTACCTGTCCTCCGGGCTCATCAAGGGCGTGGGCGCGGAGATGGCCGGCCGCATCGTGGACACGTTCGGCACCGAGGCCCTGCGCGTGCTCGACGAGGAGCCGCAGCGCCTGCTCGGCGTGCGCGGCCTTGGCCCCAAGACGCTGGAGCGCATCCGCGAATCCTGGGCGCGGCACCGCGGCGTGCGCGACCTTTTGCTCTTCCTCCAGCCGCACGGCATCACGCCGGCCATGGGCATCCGCATCCACCGCGCCTACGGCGAGCACGCGCTCGAGATCGTGCGCGAAAATCCCTACCGCCTCGCCATGGACATCCACGGCGTGGGCTTCCTCACGGCCGACGCCATCGCCGCCAAGCTCGGCTTCGCGCCGGACAGCCCCCTGCGTGTGCAGGCGGCCTGCCTCTACAGCCTGCAAAAGGCCGCGGAGGAGGGCCACGTCTATTTGCCCGAGGCGCGCCTCGCCGAGGAGGTGGCGAACCAGGTAGGCGCCCCGCCCGAGGCCGTGCTGGACGCGCTGGAGGCGCTGGAGCGGGACGAGCGCCTGGTGCGCGAGGATTTTTCGCAGGAGGAGGGCGCGGCCGGCGAGGCACAGGACGCCGCGGAAGAAAATGTGGGCGTCTATCTCGGCCGCTACCACCATTGCGAGGCCAAGACCGCCTACTATCTCCAGCGGCTGCTCCATTCGCCCAAGGCCGTGCGCCTGCCCGAGCCCGAGGCGCTGGCCGCCCGCGTTGCCGCGGAACTGCCCATCGAGCTCGCGCCCGAGCAGCTTGCCGCCGTCACCGCCGCGGCCAGGAGCAAGGTGCTCGTCATCACCGGCGGCCCGGGCACGGGCAAGACCACCATCATCAACGCCATCATCAGGCTCTTCGAGACCGCGCGGGCGCGCATCCTCCTGGCCGCGCCCACGGGCCGGGCGGCCAAGCGCATGGCCGAGACCTCGGGCCGCGAGGCCAAGACCATCCACCGCCTGCTGGAGTACAGCCCGCGCGAGGACGGCTTCGCCCGCAACGAGGACAATCCCCTCGCCTGCGGCCTGCTCGTGGTGGACGAGGCCTCCATGATGGACTGCCTGCTCTTCTACCACCTGCTCAAGGCCGTGCCGCTGGGGGCGACGCTCGTGCTGGTGGGCGACGTGCACCAGCTCCCCTCCGTGGGGCCGGGCAATGTGCTCGGCGATGTCATCGCCTCGCGGGCCGCGCCCGTGGCCGAGCTCACCGAGATCTTCCGCCAGTCGGCCGAGAGCGAGATCATCTTGAACGCGCACAGCATCAACCGCGGCGAGGTGCCCCTGCTGGAATCGAGCCGCGAGCGGCTGTCGGATTTCTACTTCATCCGCCAGGACGACCCGGAGCGCGCCGCCAGCCTCATGGTGGAGCTGGTCACGCGCCACATCCCGCGCCGCTTCGGGCTCGACCCGGTGGACGACGTGCAGGTGCTGACGCCCATGCACAAGGGAGCCGTGGGCGCAGGGCGCATGAACGCCCTCTTGCAGGAGGCGCTCAACCCGAACGGCCTCGAGGTGCGCCGCGGCGACCGCGCCTTCCGCCTGCAGGACAAGGTGATGCAGGTGCGGAACAATTATGAAAAGGACGTGTTCAACGGCGACATGGGCCGCATCACCCACATGGATCCGCGCGAGCGCACCCTGAGCGTCACTTTCGACGGCCGCGTGGTGCCCTATGACTTCGACGAGCTGGACGAGCTCGCGCCGGCCTACGCCATCTCCATCCACAAGTCGCAGGGCTCGGAATACCCGGCCGTGGTCATCCCGCTCATGATGCAGCACTATGTGCTCTTGCAGCGCAACCTTGTCTATACGGGCGTGACGCGCGGCAAAAAACTCGTCATCCTCGTGGGCGAGCCGCGCGCCCTGCACATGGCCGTCAAGAACAACAAGACGCACCGGCGCTTCACCCGCCTTGCCCAGCGCCTCGCCGGGGCCGACGGCCCCGCGCATTGACACGGCCGCGGGCGCCGCTTAGGCTGCGCTGTTCCCGAAAGCGCCGCCCCGCCGCAGCATGGGGGCACACCGCACGATCACGGGCAGTTAGCTCAGCTGGCAGAGCATCGCCCTTACAAGGCGAGGGCCACAGGTTCAAATCCTGTACTGCCTACCATGATTTCAAGGGGTCAGGGAAACGCCCCGCCTCTCCGGCCCCTCATTTGGACATACAGAAGCGGGTTTTTGAGAGCGCATACTCTCACGCCCCGGCGTGGTCATTTCCCTTGCGTGCCCGTCAGGGCTGTATAGCGCTCAAACAATTTCATCACTATTTCTTCTTCGCTGGCTGCAGGGGAAATTCCATAGAGTTTAAGTACCTCTTTATCCAGCTTTTGGTGTGCCTTCAGCAAGGCCAGGGGCATGGTCAAGGGGCCGTAGAGGTCCGCGAGGCTGCTCCCCGCAAACTTGGCCCTGGTGTCCAGAATGTCCCGGGCAAGGCGCTTGATACGCTGTTCCTTTTTCTCGTCCCGTTCCGGCCACGGGAAATTATTGTATACAATATCTTTTGAATACCGATAGCGCATTTCTAAGCGGCCAGCTATTGCGCGTATCCAGGCGTTATGGACACTCGAGGACAATACCCCAAAATGA
>CAMWVJ010000050.1 GCA_947177645.1 uncultured Desulfovibrio sp. | reverse complement strand
CTTCAAGATCAAGGAATACGGCGGCTATTCGGGCCGCAATCCCAAGACCGGCGAAAGCGTGGAAGTGGTGCCCAAGCGGCTGCCCTTTTTCCGCGCCGGCAAGGAACTCAAGGAATTCATCAACAGTTGAGCGGCGCCCGGGCCGTGGACGGCCCGCATGCCCGCGCTCTTCTGCCAGCGACGTTGAAAACGACAGTTCCGAAAGGAGTCTTCCATGTTTTTTTCCGGCGCGATGACTGCCCTGGTGACGCCGTTCAGGAACAACGCCATTGATGAGGAAGGCTACCGCGCCTTCATTGAAAACCAGATCGCCGAGGGCATCCACGGTCTCGTACCCTGCGGCACCACCGGCGAATCGGCCACGCTGACGCACGAGGAGCACGAGCGCGTCATCGAGATCTGCATCGAGCAGGCCGCGGGCCGCGTGCCCGTGCTCGCGGGCGCGGGCTCCAACAACACGCAGGAGGCCATCCGCCTCGCGCGTTTCGCGCAGAAGGCGGGCGCGGACGGCGCGCTGCTCATCACGCCCTACTACAACAAGCCCACCCAGGAAGGGCTTTATCTCCATTACAAGGCCATCGCCGAGGCCGTGGACATCCCGCTCGTGCCCTACAATGTGCCTGGCCGCACGGGCTGCAACATGTTGCCGCCGGTGCTGGCGCGGCTCGCCGCTGAGTTCCCGCATATCGTCGGCGTGAAAGAGGCCACGGGCGACATGGCGCAGGCGAGCGAGGTGCTGGAAAGCTGCCCCGCGCGCTTCAGCGTCATGAGCGGCGACGACCTCACGGCCCTGGCGCTCCTGGCGCTGGGCGGCCAGGGGGTCATCTCCGTGACCTCCAACCTCGTGCCCGGGCGCGTGGCCGCCATGTGCAACGCCTTCGCGCGGGGCGACCTCGCGGGCGCGCGCGCCATCCATCACGAGCTCTTCCCGCTGCACCGCGCCATGTTCATGGTGAGCAATCCCATCCCGGTCAAGACGGCGCTCGCCCTCATGGGCCGCATGTCCGCGGAGATGCGGCTGCCGCTCTGCCCCATGAGCCCGGAGGATACCGAGCGCCTGAAGCAGGTGCTGGTCGCGCAGGGACTCATCGAAGCCAACTGAGCGGGGCGCCCGGAGCAGCGCGGATTTGCAAAAAAATTGAGATAGAAGGAGCTTGTCATGCAGAAGAATATCTCCGCCGCCCGCGGGAAAGGGTTGGGCCGTGCGCTGCGCGGCGCCGTGGCGGCTCTCGCTCTGGTCGTGGCTGCGGCAGTGGTGCCGGGCGGCGTCCAGGCGGCGGCGCAGCCCGCGGCTGACCCGGTGGTCAAGCTGGAGACGAGCCTCGGCGACATCGTGCTCCGGCTCGATGCCCGCAAGGCGCCCATCACCGTGGCCAACTTCATCCAGTATGTGAAATCCGGGCACTATGACGGCACGGTCTTCCACCGCGTCATCAAGGATTTCATGATCCAGGGCGGCGGCATGACGCCCGAGCTCAAGGAAAAGCGCACCGTGGCTCCCATCCGCAACGAGGCGGACAACGGCCTGCGCAACCAGAAGTACACCATCGCCATGGCGCGTACGTCCGACCCGCATTCGGCGAGCTCGCAGTTCTTCATCAATACCAAGAACAACGATTTCCTGGATTTCAAGGCCAAGACACCGCAGGGCTGGGGCTATGCGGTGTTCGGCAAGGTCATCCAGGGGCAGAACGTGGTTGACAAGATCGAGGCCGTGACCACCGGGCGCAAGGGCCATTATGAGGACGTGCCCGTGACGCCGGTGATCATCAAGAAAGCCGAGGTCTTGGAATAAACGCGGACGCCGGCGCCCTCGCGCGGGGGCCGGGGCCCGCCCCGCGAAAGGGGAGGGCCCGGGCCGGCATGGCGCCTGCTGGGGGCCCTTGGCCGCCCAACCTGCCGAACCGCAGGGCTCGAGCAGGCGGAAGCGGCATTTTGCGGCCGCCAACCTGAAGACGGAAGGAGTGTTCCATGCCCAAATTCCTGGCGCTTGCCGCCCTGGCCCTGGCCCTGGTCTTCCCCCAGATGGCGTCCGCCGCGCCCGTGAACGGCCCCAAGATCCCCGGCCCCAAGTACGTCTATAAACTGAAAAGCGTCATCCCGGTGGCCGGCCGCCAGGGCGTTGCCTGCGACGGCAAGTTCATCTATGTGAGTGGCAGCACCGCGCTCTACAAGTATGACATGGACGGCAAGCTGGTGAAGGAGAACACCAAGCCTTTCGAGGGCTACTCCATCCCGTCCAACCACATCGGCGACATCGACATCTACAACGGCGAGCTCTACATCAGCGCCGAGAACTTCATGGACGGCGTGGGCAAGGACATCCAGATCGCCGTGCATGACGCGGAAACGCTGAAGCTGAAGCGCACCTTCGCCTTCGAGCCCAAGTCCGGCCAGGAGGAAGTCTCCGGCATCACTGTCGACCCGGTGAAGGGCACGGTGTGGATGTGCTCCTGGGTGGGCGAGGAAAGCGGCCGCTATCTCTATGAGTACGACCTCAACGGCAAGTACCTGCGCAAGGTGCACCTCCAGCCCGTGCCGCAGTGGGTGCAGGGCGTCTACTATGTGGACGGCGCGCTCTTCGTGACCGCCGACGACGGCACCGCCGACGACAACGAGCCTGACCACATCTATCGCGTGGAAGTGAGCTCGGCCACCAACGCCCCCGTGGTGCTCGAAAAGACCCTGGACGAGGCCATCAAGCAGGGCGAGATCGAAGGCCTTTGCGTTGACCCGGCCAGCGGCGACCTGCTCGTGCTCATGAACCGCGGCGCGCGCATCGTGCTTGGCATGGGCAAGGGCTTCTACCCCGGCTATGACAAAGAAATCAGTGAGATCTACCGCTATTCCATGACGCCCAAGGGCGCGCCCAAGCGGCCGTAAGGGGTGAGAGGGGCTGAATGTTGAAAAGGGCGCCGCTCCGGGAGGAGCGGCGCCCTTGAGGTTAAGCGAGGAGGCTAGGCTGCGCGGGGGAGGTCGGTACGGCTGATCAAGCCGGACTTCTGTGGGGAACGTGATTGGGGCTTAGAATCCATTTTTGCCCTCGCCAACATTGGTCACTAGCGATGGATCGCATGTTAGGGCTTCATGGAATGACATTTTCAACTAACGAGGAACCGTCATACGCAACGTATTGATCATTTTCTCCGTTGCCTTTTTCCTTTGTCTTCCGGGTATTGCTCAGGCCGGACCCTTCAGCACGGAAATGGGGCAAAAGCCTGAGCAGTTCACAGGTCTCAAAAAAGTTGAGGTCACGGGCTCAGGGGCGGACATCTATACCCTCTACACGACAGACACACTGCCCAAAACGAATCCCCTTTTTGAGAGCTATACATTGTTATTTGGTAAAAATGGGCTGGCAAAAGTTATCGCAACCAGTAAAACATATGCAAATGATAGTTATGGGAATCAGGTGCAGGAGGACTACAGTACCCTTAAGGAACAACTGACAAAAAATATGGGAAGCCCAAGTCATATGACTTTTTAGAAGATGGCAGCATATGGAATAAAAGTAAAGACCTTGTCATGGCAGACTATAGGGGCGAAAGAGTCCTTGCTGCTTTCTGGAAAACAAATCTTCCTGATAATATAGCTACCATCGGTCTCAATGTTAAGGGAGTATCCCCTCTAGGGAGCTACCTCTCATAGACGTATGAATATAAAAATTTCGGGGCTATAGCGGAGGAAATTAAAAAGGCGGCGGAAGACGCGCTCTAAGGTGTCAAAAAAATTGACAATGGCCGCGAAATACATATATTATTGTGCGCATATCTGTTCGGGGCCGCCGTGAAATCGCGCCTGGTCTGGATTAAACCACCCTGGCAGTGACAATCTGAAAGGAGCGTCGCGTACTCCCCCCGGACAGACTCTACCGCACTCTTATACCAATCGCAGTTCTCAAATTCCTTTAGGTTATTCGTGCGCCGCTCCGTCCTGACCGTGTTTGTCAAAATTTTCTTGGCTCTATAGTCAATCAGGACAATGATTTTCCCTCGTACCTCCGATCCTTCCAGTACACAGACCAGTCCCGGTTTGTGCAAATCCCAATAAATGCTCTCCGGGCTTGCCAAAAGTGATGGAGGGTTGCGCCCTATCTTTGTCGAAAGCTGGTGTTTTTTGACTTCGCGCAAGGCGTGAAGTAGATTCTTGTCCCCTATGCTGGTGGCAGCCGTTGCCACACTCTTGCCCCGCGCCGCAAGGAAGTCCAGCACATCGTCGCCCAAAGCGCTCATCACACGGCGGGTTCCCGAATGCGCCGAAAAATTGTTTCAATCCCTCGTCCCGTGGGGACGCGACCGCAGCGCGGTTGTGTCAACTATGCTTGACGCCGTGTTTCAATCCACGTGTCCCGCGGGGAACACGACTGCATGACAGCGGCCTCCAGATCCGCCTCCACCTCATTTCAATCCACGCGTCCCGTGGGGGACGCGACAGCCCCGGCCCGGTGATGTATGTGTTCCCGGACGGTTTCAATCCACGCGTCCCGTAGGGGACGCGACGTCATGGCCACGAGCCCCAAAGTCCCCAGGCCAAGTTTCAATCCACGCGTCCCGTGGGGGACGCGACGGCGTTCCAATGCCTCAACCGCGCTGTCCGCATGGTTTCAATCCTGAAGCGCGCCGTAAAAACTCGCCCGCGAGCGGCGTAAAAACTCGCCGGGGGCAGCATTGCACAGGGCGCAATGAAATTGCAAAGGCGGGACTGGAGTCCCGCCTTTTTCTGTCCCAAAGGCCCGGCATGATCTCCCGGGCCTTCTAGGGTTCACTCGTGGCTATCCCGGGCCATACAGGTTTCAAGGCGCGCCCGGCTGACCTCGAAATACTCTGGCGAAAGCTCGATGCCGATGTAGCCGCGCCCGGTGGCCACGCAGGCCTCGCCCACGGAGCCGCCACCCATGAACGGATCGAGCACGTCGGCGTCCTTGCGTGTTACCTTCAGGAGATCAACGATGAGCTCCACGGGCTTGCTCGTGAGGTGTACCTTGCGGGCCGGATTGACGCTGTGGGCATAGACTCCCGGCAAGCACGCCCTGCTGGGCGCGTCAAAGCGGCCCTTGGTGCCGAAAACCACATATTCGCATTGTTGCCGGAAGCGGCCGAGCATGGGCCTGCCGGAGCGCTTGTCCCAGGTCACGACGCCGCGCCACATCCAGCCCGCCGCCTGTATGGCGTCGGTGAGAGCGGGCAACTGCCGCCAGTCGGTAAACACCATGAGAGGCGCACCCTCACGGGCGATGCGCCAGCACTCAGAAAGCCAGAGCGTGCACCACATGGTCCAGCTCCGCTGGTCTTTGGCGTCGCCGAGCATGGTGGCGTACTGCGCGGAAAGCTTATACTTGCTGTGCGGGTTGGCCTGCCGGGCACCCATGCTGAGGCCTCCGCTCGAATAGGGCGGGTCGGTCAGGACAGCGCCGACGCTCGCGGGCGCCAGAGTGGTCAGGACGCTCAGGGCGTCGCCGTGAAACAGAGTGATGTGGTCGGACAGCGAAACCTTGATCATTGCTCTGCTCCGTTTGGCCGTCCGGCGGCTCGTAGCAGGGGCTCGCGGCCCTCATGGGGTGTTAGGGGATGGGCATCGGCGCAACGGGCAGGCCCTCGGCCTCGAGGATGCAGGCGCCGATAGCGTATGCCTGCTGCGGCGTGATGGCGTTGCCCAGGGCCTTGAGCCTGGGCACCCACCGCCGGGCCGTGGCCTGGTCTATCCGGCCGAGTTTGTGCTCCCTGCCAGCGACGGCCCCCTGGTTTCCGTCCAGCCCCTGGGCGCGCCCATCATCCACTCGATAAAGGACGGGGCCGCTATGGGCTTCCAGGGCGCCCTCCTTGCGCGCCCGGTCAAACCGCATACCCAGCCAAGCAAAAAGCTGCCAAGGTTTGTGGTCGTCGCCCAGGTTTCTTTTGAGCGGATACAGCAGCCCAGGCCCTCCGTCAGGGCGGCCACCGTGGGGGTAGGCAACAATGAACACCCGCTCCCGATGGTGCGGGGCGCCAAGGGCGGCCGCCGCGAGCACTTCCCATTCCGCATCGTACCCGAGGTCGGCCAGGTCTTGCAGGACGATCTCAATGCCGCAGGAGAGCAGCCCCCGAACGTTTTCGATGATGACGTATCTGGGCCCGAGCTCCCTGATAAGCCGCGCGTACTCATGCCACAAACCGCTCCTTGTTCCCCGTTTGATGCCGGCGCGGGCGCCAGCGCTGGAAACGTCCTGACACGGAAACCCGCCGCACAGCACGTCCACCGGCGGAAGGTCCGCGCCCCTGAGCCTCGCCACATCCTCATAAATGGGGAGGCCGGGCCAGTGCCTTGCGAGGACGGCCCGGCAAAAGGGATCGATCTCGCAAAACCATTGATGCTTGAGGCCTGCCCAGTGAAGGCCGAGATCACATAATCCGGCCCCGCTGCGCCAGGCGTTGCGACGCAGGAAGCTACGCATGGCGACAGTAATTGGGTAACACCGCAGCCAGTCAGCAAAATTGCTGTCGTTATCCGTAAGCCGCTAAAGCGGCAACGGCTAACGCGAACAGGCTGCCCACTGTCAGCAATGACTGCTCCCTGGGGGCTCGTCACGCGGCTCGGAGCTGGGGCGCACGGCCCGCAAGGTGTTGTAAGCCCCGCAACGGGGGCACTTGTGAACGATGTGGGCGTCGCGCGCCCAGCCTCGGGCCAGCAATTTGTTGCACTGGCCGCACCTGATTTCTTTCTCCGTTTCCTCTCTCATGGCTCGTTGAGTGTTGCGCCCCGATGTGCGGCCCGCTAAACTGCTTGCGCCCCTCCAAGGGCAAACAGCAGGCGGATACTCTGCGGACGTGAGACTGCCGTCCGTGGGGCCGTGGCGGCCCGTTGCTCCGGGCCGTCGGTGGGGGCGCCTCCGCGCCCCCGCCTCTGCCAAAGCTTCCTCAAAGCCCTCTGTGATTTTCAAACAGCAAAATCAACGGCGCGTAAATCTGCAGCACGGGCAGACCAGCGTGAGCCGCCCATCAATCAGTACAAAGCGCAGGGAATGGCCGCAAACGGGGCACTCGTGCCCCAGGAAGGACGACAGGCCAAGGCGCATATCACGCCTCCTGCACCTTGGTGACCACAGGCTCCACGGGCCACGGGGTAGCCTCGCCGCCGCCGTCCCAGGGCGCGCCAGCTTGCGCGGGCAGGTCGCACAGTGCCACGGCGTAGGCATCCCATGCGGCCAAATCATCGGCTACATCTGCCCCAGCGCGAGCCTGCCGCTGAAGCTGCACGACCTGGACATCATGTTCCGCAAGTTTCGCGTCCCTGGCCTGGCGCAGCAGCTCGAAGCGCACGGCCTCGGTCTTCGGGTCCGCGAGCCAGGCCGCATAGGCTTCGGCGCCCTTTTGGGCGCAGATTTCCAGCCACGCCTCCTGGGTAATGAACCCCTCGGCCAGCTTGGCTTCCGCGTCCTCCTCCCTCCAGACCGAGCCCATCCCGGTCTCGGGGTCGTAAAGGTTGACCGTGGCCGGCGCGTTTGCCGGCTGTGCGGCAGGGGCCTCTCCAATGGCCGCGGCCTCCCCCTGCCCGGCATCGGCCACGGAGAGCAGGGCGGGTGCGCGGCCCGCGGCCTTGGCCCGGTCATGCCAGCGGAAGAGGACAATACCGGGCGCGCCGTTGGACACCTCGGCCTGGGCCGCCGTCGGAACTCCGCTGCCATAGGGCAGATACGCCGCCCCGCCGGCGCCATACCAGCGCCCATTGTGGCTCGGCAACTCGGCGCCGCCAGGGCCGCTGCCGCATGCCAGGGCCGGAGCATTGGGGTGCCTGTAGATGGACATGGAGCCGTAATCGGACGAAGCGTATATGCCAAAGTCCACGTCGCCGACAGATGTTATCCCACCGGCTATGGGAAGTGAGTACGCGCC
This sequence comes from uncultured Desulfovibrio sp., assembly GCA_947177645.1. Classification (GTDB taxonomy): domain Bacteria; phylum Desulfobacterota; class Desulfovibrionia; order Desulfovibrionales; family Desulfovibrionaceae; genus Desulfovibrio. The sequence goes on along the minus strand of CAMWVJ010000050.1, from coordinate 81 downwards.
GGTATTGTAGGCCAGCCAAAGCCCGCAGGAACAAATGATTATTTATATTTTCTTCCCTTTGCGAAAATATAAAAACGCATG
>CAMWVJ010000049.1 GCA_947177645.1 uncultured Desulfovibrio sp. | reverse complement strand
GGCTCAAGCGCACCCTCGCCACCTGGAAGCCGGGCGACACCCTGCCCACCCTCAGCTATGAGGAGGCCACGCCCTTCTTCATCCTGCCGCCCGGCGACCGTGGCTATGGCGGCGGCAAGATCATCGACGGGCCGGACATCCCCGCGGAAAAGCTCGTGCCCTTCGCCGAGAAAAAAGAAGCCCAGGGAGCATAACGATGGGACGCACGCTGACCTTTGAAATCTTCCGCTACAACCCGGCGGACCCGGACTCAAAGCCGCATATGCAGACCTATACGCTGGAGGAGACCCCGAGCATGACCCTGTTCATCGCGCTCAACAAGATCCGCGAGGAGCAGGACCCCACCCTCCAGTTCGACTTCTGCTGCCGGGCGGGCATCTGCGGCTCGTGCGGCATGGTCATCAACGGGCGCCCCGGCCTCGCCTGCCACACGCAGACGGCCGATTTGCCGGACAAGATCACCCTGCACCCGCTGCCCGTGTTCAAGCTCTTGGGCGACCTCTCCGTGGATACGGGGACTTGGTTCCGCGGCGTGGGCAAGAAGATCGAGTCCTGGATACACACGAAAAAGCAGTTCGACGAAAACGCGCCGGAAGAGCGCATGGACAACGAGCTCGCCAACCAGATCTTCGAGCTCGACCGCTGCGTGGAGTGCGGCTGCTGCGTGGCCGCCTGCGGCACCGCGCGCATGCGCGACGACTTCATCGGTGCCACGTCCATCAACCGCCTCGCGCGCTTCTATATCGACCCGCGCGACGAGCGCAAGTCATCCGACTATTATGAGCTCATCGGCGATGACAGCGGCGTTTTCGGCTGCATGGGCCTGCTCGCCTGCGACAATGTGTGCCCCAAGCAGATCCCCCTGCAGGATCAGCTCGGCGTCATGCGCCGCATGGTGACGCTGGAATCGGTCAAGGCCATCATCCCGGACTTCATCCGCAACAAGCTCGTGGGTTGCCCGGACAAGAACGACTAGCCCTTACCCCGGCTCCGGCGCTTGCGGCGTTTTGCCCGGGCGCCGGGGCCGTTTCTCCAACATTTGCGGAGTCCGCCGAGATGGACTTACTGACCAAGCTCTTTATCACGCACGGCGCCGTGCAGACCACGCTGGTGCTCAGCATCACCATCGCCCTCGGCATCCTGCTCGGGCGCATCCGGGTCTTCGGCGTCAGCTTCGGCATCGGCGGCATCCTGTTCAGCGGCATCATCCTGGGGCACATGGGCCTTTCGCTCGACCCGAAGGTATTGTCCTTCACGCGCGAATTCGGCCTCATCCTCTTTGTCTACGCCATCGGCATGGCCGTGGGGCCCACCTTTGTTGAGTCGCTGCGCGACCAGGGCCTCAAGCTCTGCGGCGCGGCCGTCTATGTGGTGCTTTGCGGGGCGCTTCTGGCCGCGGCCTGCTTTGCCGCGTTCGGCCTTTCCGTGCCGCAGACCGCGGGCATCTTCAGCGGCGCCGTGACCAATACCCCTGCCCTGGGCTCAGCCAACGAGGCCTGGAGCATGGTGGGCGGCGCGCCGGACGTGGTGGCGCAGGGCCTCAAGGTCATCGGCATGGCCTATGCCGTGGCCTATCCCTTCGGCATCTTCGGCATCATCCTCACCATGATGCTGCTCAAGGGGCTGTTCAAAATCAATGTGGGCGAGGAGCTGGCACGGCTCAGGGCCGCGAAGCCCGAGCACCACGAGCAGCTCGACCTTGCGGACACGGAGACCCTACTCGTCACGAGCGGCGCCGTCTCCGGGCGCGAGCTCGCCGCCGTGGCACCGGCGGACGCGGACATCAGGGTGCTCATCCGCGGCAGGAACGAATATGCCTGGAACGGCAAGTGGCGGCTCAGGCTGGACGATAAAATCATCGTTCCCAAAGGCCCCGGGGCCGACGCCCTGGCGAAGCTCGTGGGCAATGAACCGGCCCATCTCGAGCACCCCAACATGCTCGCCATCTTCATCGGCATCTTCGCGGGCGTGTTCATCGGCAGCATCCCGGTCTTCGTGCCCGGGCTGCCCACGGGGCTGCGCCTCGGCGTGGCCGGCGGCACGCTGGTGCTCGCCATCATCCTCGCCCGGGTGCAGCGCTTCGCCGGGCTCACCTGGTATATGCGCCCGGGCGCCAACAACCTCATGCGCGAGATCGGCATCCTGCTCTTCATGGCCTGCGTGGGCCTCTATGCGGGCACGGGCTTTGTTGATACCGTGGTCAACGGCCCGGGCTTGCGCTGGATGGGCATCGGCGCCATCATCACCTTTGTGCCGCTGTTCACCGCCGCCCTCTTCTGCCGCGCGGTGTGGAAAATCAACTTCCCCACCATTTGCGGCATGCTGGCGGGCAGCATGACCGACCCGCCGGCGCTGGCCTTCGCCATGCAGTATTATGGCGGCGAGGTGGCGGCCACGGGCTATTCGACGGTCTATCCCGTCACCATGATATTGCGCATCCTCATGGGGCAGCTGCTCGTGCTCTTGCTCATTTCCTAGCCTTCCGGCGGCCGCGCACGATGCCCGGCCGGGAAACATAAGGAGTTCGCCATGGCCTTGTACACCAAACAGGAAGCACTGGACTACCACCACTATCCCCGCCCCGGCAAAGTGGAGGTGCTGCCCACCAAGCCGTGCAACACCCAGAAAGACCTCTCCATGGCCTATTCCCCGGGCGTGGCCGAAGCCTGCATGGCCATCCACGCGGACGAGGCGCTGGTGGCCGACTACACGGGCCGCGCCAACCTCGTGGCCGTGGTCTCCAACGGCACGGCCGTGCTCGGCCTTGGCAACATCGGCCCCAAGGCCGCCAAGCCGGTCATGGAAGGCAAGGGCGTGCTCTTCAAGATGTTCGCCGACGTGGATGTCTATGACATCGAGCTCAACGAGAAAGACCCGGACAAGATCTGCGAGATCGTCAAGGCGCTGGAGCCCACCTTCGGCGGCATCAACCTCGAAGACATCAAGGCCCCGGAATGCTTCTACATCGAGGACAAGCTCAAGAAGGAGATGAACATCCCCGTCTTCCATGACGACCAGCACGGCACGGCGGTCATCACGGGCGCGGCTTTCCTCAATGCCTGCGAGATCGCGGACCGCAAGCCCGGGGACTGCAAGGTGGTGGTCTCCGGCGCGGGCGCGGCCGGCATCGCCTGCTGCAACTTCTATGTGGCGCTCGGCGTTGACCCGAAGAACGTCTACATGTTCGACTCCACGGGCCTGATCTGGAAGGGCCGCACCGACCTCAACGAATACAAGGCCCGCTACGCTCAGGACAAGAACTGCACTCTCGCCGAGGCCATGAAGGGCGCGGATCTCTTCCTCGGGCTCTCGGTCAAGGGCCTCGTCACCAAGGACATGGCCAAGAGCATGGCGAAAGACCCGGTCATCTTCGCCTGCGCCAATCCCGAGCCGGAAATCACCTATGAGGACGCCAAGGCGGCGCGCCCCGACTGCATCATGGGCACGGGCCGCACTGACTACCCGAACCAGATCAACAATGTCTCGGGCTTCCCCTTCCTTTTCCGCGGCACCCTGGACGTGGGCGCCACGGAAATCAACGAGGAAATGAAGATCGCCGCGGCCAAGGCGCTGGCCGCGCTGGCGCACGAGCCCGTGCCGGCGGAAGTGGAAAAGGCCTATGGCGGCCAGAAGTTCAGCTTCGGCATCGACTATGTGATCCCCAAGCCCTTTGACCCGCGCATCATCGAGTGGGTCACGCCCGCCGTGGCCAAGGCCGCCATGGATTCGGGCATCGCCGCCCGGCCCATCACCGACCTTGAGGCGTACAAGCTCGGCCTTTCCGAGCGCGTGAAAAAGGCCCGCGAGCGCGCGGCGGCGCTCTATGCGAGCTATGTGAAATAGAAATCGGGAAGGGGCGCAAGCCCCTCCCGCGCACAACAGAAAAGCCCCACTCCGTCGAGTGGGGCTTTTGTTATGCGTGGTTATGCGTTCGCGGGGCGCGCCGTCACTTCATCATGCTCGGCACGCAGGTGATGATGCTCGGGAACCAGGTGAACACGACCAGTGAGATAAGCAGGGTCGCCAGATAGGGCAGCACCTTCACCGTGACCTTGTCGATGGAGATGCCCGCGATGGAGGAGACCACGAAGAGGTCGAGGCCCACGGGCGGCGTGATGCAGCCGATGGCGAGGTTGATGACCATGAGCACGCCGAAGAACACCGGGTCGATACCGAGGCCCAGCGCCACGGGCAGCAGGATGGGCGTCAGGATGACGATGGCCGCCGAGGCGTTGATGAGCGTGCCGATGAAGAGCAAAAGCACGTTCACCAGCATGAGGAAGACCAGCGGGCTGCTCGCCACGTCGGCAAAGCCCTGGGCCAGCATGTGCGGCACCTGGGCATTGGTGAGAATCCAGCCAAAGAGGTTGGCCGCGCCCACCACAAACATGATCATGGTGGTGTTGTAGGCCGCGCTGAGCAGGGTGCGCCAGAGGTCCTTGAGGTGCAGCTCACGATAGATGAAGAAGCCCACGAAGGCGCCGTACACGGCGGCCACGGCCGCGGCCTCGGTGGCCGTGAAGATGCCGCTGTAGATGCCGCCCAGGATGATGACCGGCATCATCAGCGCCCAGAAGCATTCCCTGGTGGTGCGCAAAAGCCGCATGACCGAGAACTGGCCTTCGCCGCGGTAGCCGTTCTTCTTGGAGATGACCCAGCTTGTGAGGCACATGACCACGCCCATGATGATGCCGGGCAAAAAGCCGGCCATGAAGAGCTCGGCCACGCTGGTATTGGCGATGGAGCCGTACACGACCATGGTGATGGACGGCGGGATGACGATGCCCACGGTGCCGCCGCTGGCCACCACCGCCGCGGCGAAGCTGCGCGGATAGCCGCGCCGCTCCATCTCGTCGATCATGGAGGCGCCGATGGCCGCGGTCGTGGCCGCGGACGAGCCGGAAAGCGCCGCGAAGAACATGCCGGCCACGGCCACCACCAGGGCGAGGCCGCCGGCCAGCGCGCCCACGAGCGCCATGGAGAAGTCCACGATGCGGCGGGTCACGCCGCCCTCGCTCATGAAGGCGCCGGCCAGCATGAAGAACGGCACCGCCATGAAGGAGAAGGAGTCGATGGACGTGAACATGCGCTGCACGACGACCACAAGAGGCATGTCCTGCACGGCCCAGAGCACGATGGCCGAGGAGAGGCCCAGGCCCACGCCGATGGAGGCGCCGGTGGACAGGATGATGAGGAAGGAGACGAGAATTACCCAGAGCGTCATGGCGGCCTCCTGCTACATGTCCCCGGCGGGCGTTTTGAGGACCTTGACAAGGTTGATGACCACATAGAGCAGCATCACGGCGCAGCCGAAGGGAATGACGCAATAGACCCACGACATGGGGATCATCATGGCCGGCGAGGTCTGGTAGCTCGTGCGCAGCACCATCTGCACGCCGCAGACCACCATGATGAGCAGGAAGATGATGGTGAAAATGTCCGCAAGGATGTTCAGGAATTTCAGGGTCGCGCCGTGGACGTGGCTCGTCAGCGTCTCGATGGCCATGTGGCCGCCGCTTTTCGCCACCAGCGGCAGCGCGAGGAAGACCACCCACACGAAGAGATAGCGGGCCAGCTCCTCGCCGAAATAGGGCGTGTAGTTGAAGACATAGCGGGTGATGACCTGGCCGAACACGATGAGCAGCATGAGGCCGTTCCCGACGATGACCAAAAATTTCAATACCTTGTCCAGCCCGTCAAAGAGGGTCTGCCACAGACTTTTTTGCTGCATGGAAGCCTTCCTTTTGAGATCCTTGCTCTTGGAGATCCTTGCCCTGGACAAGGGGAAAACCGGGCGAATAAAACGCCCATCCGGGGCTGCCGAGAGTTTCGGCAGCCCCGGAGATCCTGAGGGAGGCGCGGCACGCCCGGCGCCGCGGGACGATGCGCGGGTGCGCCCTGCCGCGCGGGGACTCAGCCCCGGTGGTCACGCGGCAACAGCGGGGCGCGCAGAAACGCCCCTGCCATGCGCGCCTACTTCACGGCCTGGATGGCCTTGATGTTGGCGTCGCCAAAACGCTTCACATACTTGTCCCACGCGGGCTTGGTGGCCTTGGCGAAGGCTTCCTTGTTCACGTCGTCGTTGACCTCGGTGGTGCCGGCGTCCTTGATCTGCTGGAGGAACTTGCCCTCGAGGTCGCGGCAGAGCTGGCGCTCCCAGTCACGGGTGTCGATGGCGGCCTGCTTGACGATGGCCTGCTGCTCCGGCGTCAGCTTCTTCCACGCGCGGGTGGAGATGAGCAGCGGCTCCGAGGCGTAGGTGTGGCCGGTGAGCGAGAGATACTTCTGCACTTCGTTGAACTTCTTGGTGGCGATGTGGCCGAGCGGGTTCTCCTGGCCGTCGATGACGCCCTTCTGGAGCGAGGTGTACAGCTCGCTCATGGCCATGGGCGTGGGGCTCGCGCCGAGGGAATTCATCATGTCGATGTAGACCGGCTGCTCCATGACGCGCACCTTGAGGCCCTTCATGTCTTCGGGCTCCTTGATGGGACGCTTGTTGTTGGTCATGTGGCGCACGCCGTTCTCCCAGATGGCGAGGGTGATCATGCCGCGGTCCTCGCCCTTCTTCGCAAGCTCCATGCCCACGGTGTCCAGCGCCTTGTAGGCGTGGTCCACGTCGCGGAAGATGAAGGGCAGGTCGAACACGGCCACTTCGGGCACGAAATTGCCCATGACGGCGGTGCCCGTGAGGGTCATGTCCACGGTGCCGAGGTCCAGGCCCTCGACGAGGTCGCGCTGGTTGCCGAGCTGGCTGGAGGGGAAGACCTGGATGTCGATCTCGCCGTTGCTGCGTTCTTTCACCAGCTTGGCGAAGTGGTCGGCGCCCTGGCCGTAGACGTTCTCGGGCTCGGCGATGTGGCCGAGTTTAAGGGTGACGGGAGCGGCCATCGCCAGGGAGGCGGTCAGCGCGAGCGCGCAGACCGTGCTGAAAAGCGTGCGAAGCATAGGGCACCTCATGGTTGTGCCAGGCGGCGGCGCCGCTCTGACGGGTTTTGGCAATAGTAGTTCATGCGGGCGGCATCTGGCAAGCGCCGAATGGCCGCGGGCTGCGCCACGCCGGCGCCCGTCTCACGCCGGGCGCTTCCCCGCCTGCGCCCCGTCCCCGGTGGGGCACAATTCCGGTGGCGCCGTGACCACATCCCCGGGGAGGAGCGGCATCTTCCCGCCCGGGCCCGCATGGTGCCTGCCGGGCAGGAAGGAAAGCGGCCGGTAGATGGAAATGAGGCACATGGAAAGGATGATGCAGGTTTGGAGGATGCTCGCCCACACGGAGTCCGGCAGGATGAGGCCGCGCATGAAGCGCAAAAGATCCGCGAGCACCGAAGTCCCGAGCCAGGCAATGAGGCTGTCGCCCGCGGAACTCCAGAAAAAGAGGCCCCAGAAGAGCGCGCTCGCCGAAATGAGCCACTTGTAGATGATCCATGCAAACTTGAAAAAGCCAAGCGACGTAAAGAAGGAGTAGAACAGGCCCGTGAGGATGCAGCCGAAGAGGCCGGGCATGACGACCCAGGTGTCGATGAACCACGAGCAGCGGGCCACCATTTCCGGCGGCACGCCGCCGGCGCTCGTCCGCAGGATGTGGAGCGCCTGCATGGCAAAGGCGCCCCCGCCCCAGGCGATGGCCGAGAGCAGGTGCACGGCCTTCATGTTCTTGATGAGGTCATGATCCCGGAAGCGGTAGCACTTGCCGCGCTGCCCGAAAGATTTGACGTGTTCGTCCAGCATTGCAGACCATGCCTTGGAAAGTGGCGCCCAAGGGGCGCGCGTGTGGACGGAGCAAGGCGGAAGTTTTAGTATACGAGGCCGGTGACAGAACCTTCCTTCATTCCGTCTGGAGCGAAGCGGAAGACGGGTGCTGGTGCCGGAAGAATCCTAAAAAATAAGATTTTTAGGTTCCGGCAAGGAAGAAAAATAATTTCCGAAGGGAGTGTACTTAAGTACTCGACCGAGGAA
>CAMWVJ010000048.1 GCA_947177645.1 uncultured Desulfovibrio sp. | reverse complement strand
ATGTAGGCCGGATCCTGAGTAGTGACGTTGGAGACAGCGAGATCCCCCCCCGCGACGTCACAGTAGACGGCCGGAGTGAAACCAAGTGTGCTGAAATAGCGAGTCAGTTGTGTCTCGTATTTTTTGATGCACGCAACCACATCTGTCTCAGGTGCCACATTGCGCCAAAACTTGGTAAAGGGCTCCGAAAGCGCAGTTTCCTTTTTAAAACATAAAAAATAGGACTGGATATGCTCGGGGATGCAGCCGTCGGTCGCCAAAAGGTCCTCGCCGACTTTTTCCCGGTGGTTGGTCAGGCCCCAGAAATCCGCGCCTTGGGCCTCCATCTTGCGGTAGACCGCCTCAAGGTCGAAGAGCGGCCCGAAGCAGGTGTCGTTCATCAGGGTCACGCTGTCATAGCGGGCCAGCCCCTCGGGCCCCTCGCGGTCAAGGGCGACCTTCCAGGCATAAAAATCAAAGCCCGTATTTTCCCGCTCTACCACCTCGTCGCACAGGGCGGAGAGCACAGCCCGCGCTTCTTCTGTGAGCGGGCTGTTGGAAATGAACACCATGCGCGCATAAACCTTGCGGATACGCTTCAGGAGGTAGACGACATAATCGGCGAGCTCCCCCCACTTGTTGTAGTGGACGAACAGGAGGAGCCTCCGAGGGCGCCCACGGCGGCTCTTTGATGTGGGAGCAGATGCCACAGCAGTTGTGCCCATATATTCCGTCCAGAGTCCTGATGTTATCGTTGCCCAATGGAAGCCTAAGCCCCGTTGCCAGAGTCTGGGTGCCTTCGGGAAATCCCGACGTCTTGTGTACGGCGCGGAGGATCGACCGCATCAGACAAGGCGGTATGGGCCGCCGGGGGCGAGCCGCCGGCGCGTTTCTGGGAGAGCAGCCGTACCCGAAAATTTCCATGGAATACAGGAGAAAGGTTCTGCCGAAATCGGGCAGGAAGCATGGGGGCTGGCCCAGGTACGGTCATGCCTCCGTCGCTGTTCCTTTCTTTCGCGCAACTGCCGTGAGCATTTGCTCACGGCGCCTGTGCCGGGACTGCATTTTCTCCATTTCTTCCTTGACGCAGCGCGTCAGTTCTTCCGCATGCTCGAGGAAAAATTCATTCTTGTCGTTGATGGCAAAGATCCTCTTGCGCAGGCACTGCATGCAGGAATAGAGAAATTCCTGCTTCGCCTGGGTGCTCTCATAGAGTTTCGTTATCGTGTCCGCGAGCGCGCGGATGTCCTCATTCGGTGCATCGGGCACGAGGGCGATGCCCTGGAGCATCTGCGCCATAAAGGCGATGATGGGCATCTCGGCTGGCGAGGTGCCTGCCTCCCTGACCATTCCCCCGATGAGGGCGCAGGCCCGCTCAGTCGCGCTGACCACCGGGGCTCCCCCCATGGTGCAGGTGACGGAGTGCGGATTTTCCGCATAGATATAGACGGCATCCTCCACCACGGTGACGGTATCGGCCCTGAGCACGCAGCCAATGGTGAAGCACGGGTCTTCCATGGTCCGTATGAGCTCGGGGAAGCGGATGCCGTTCTCCTGCACGAGCTCCCGCCTGAAGATGGCGGAGGTGAAGCCGGAGCAGAACCAGTTCTTGTTTTCCAGGATCAGCGCGTTGAGGCCATAGTGCGGCCTGGGGCGCACTTCTTCCTCTTCATTGTCGTATCCCCAGATGTCTCCCTTGACGATGTCCGCGCCGGCCGCCTTTTCAAAGAGTTGGCTGTAAAAGGACATGAACACGAAATCGTCGCTGTCCACGAAGCCCAGATATTCGCCCCGCGCGGCGAGCAGACCGCGGTTCCTGCTGGCCCCGGCCCCCTCATTGACGAGATTGCGCAGAAGGCGGATGCGGGGGTCCTTTTGCGCATACGATTGCAGGATGCTCCACGAATCATCCGTGGAGGCGTCGTCGATACAGATGATCTCCAGGCCCTGCAGCGTCTGGTAAGTGAGGGAATCCAGACAGCGCGGAAGCCATTTCTCCGTATTGTGGACGGGGACTATGACAGAGACATGCGGGCTGTTTGCCATCATCTATCCATGTCGCGGCGGGTCGTACGAAGGGCTGTGCCGCGCGAAAAGCTGCCGCCTTTATTGCTGCATTTTCGATTCTTTCTGCTGCACCACGGTCTCGTCCGTTTCAAGGGCGTCCTTTTCCGGCTGCCAGCCGGCGTCTTCCTTCACTTCGTGGATGGGGTCGGCGAGAAGGAGTTCTTGGGCGTCGTTGTATTCCTCCACCAGAAGGGCGAATTCGTCGGCCTCGGCCACCGGGGCTTCGATGCTCACCTCCACGTCGCCGCCGTCGGCGCCCGGGAGGACGATCTCATAGCCTTTCAGCGTGTCCACGAAGGCGGCGAGGCGCGCGTCCATATCCGCGGGCGCGCCGGGCAGCGCCTTGAGCGCGGCGAGCACGGCCTCGTCCGAGGCGCCGGACATGAGCGTGTCGAAGACCACCGTGCCCAGGCCGTTCATGCCATAGTAGATGCCGGTCTCGGAATTGATGATGATGGCGATGCCGTCGGCAATATCGCTGAACATCTTGCTTTCATTCAGGGTATAGGTGGCCATAGGCGTTCTCCTTGTGTGGCTTGCGGTTTCGGGGCTTTAGCGCTGTTCCAGAAATTCCCGTAAACAGCGGGTGTTGCGCGCGATGTTGCGGGAGAGATTGAAGCGGTAGAAGGGCAGGTCGCGCACAAAGTCGTACAGTTTGCCGATGGTGAGCGCGTCCCTGAGGTTACCGGTATTGTTGAGCGTGGAAAAGGTGAGTTCTTCGATGGCGAGCTCCCTGTAGCCCTCTTCGATGGAAGGCTCCTGGCAGTCGCAGATATTGGGGAACATGGCGAGCTTCACGGGATAGGCGCTGCGGAACTGGTCGTGATAGGCCGCGATATTGAACATGTACTTGTCTTTGCGGGCATTGTTGGAAAGGAACTTGCCCCGGAAGCTGTCATACATGGCCTGATAGGCCCGCGGCGCCAGCGCGATGATGGAATAGATGGGCCAGGCGCGCAGACCATCCCCAGGTTTCCGCCCCAGGATGAGATAGTCGTCCGAGACGTATTCAAAGCCGTCCAGCAGCGCATGCACCGACAGGGTGGACTTGCCCCGGTAGCCAAAGGCGCAGAAGAGCACGCCCGCGCCGTTGAGACCCACCACGGCCCCGTGCGCCAGGCTGCTTCCGGGCACGTTGCAGATGCGGAAGAGGGTCTGCACGAAGATGTGCCCGCGCCGGATGATCTCCTCGGGGGCCAGATCCTCCACCGCGTAATAATAGGTGTTGCTTTCCGGGTCGAAGGCCGAGAGGCTGCGGTCGCCGGGCTCAACATCCAGCAGCCACCAGTGGCGCAGCAGGGATTCGTCGAAAATCTGCTGCGGCTCGGGCGCGGGAGCCGTGCCCGTGAGTCGGGCCAGGCGCTCTTGGCGGTAGCGCGGGGCATCCAGCACGCGGGTAAGCGCAAAGGCCGTGTCCGCCACGCTGCGCTCCTGCCAGATGACGAGGGTGGCGTCAAAGGAGGGCGCCTCCTCGCGCAGGGAGCAGGTCATCTGCCGCTCCACATGGCGCAGGAAGGCCTCGGAATGACAGATGAGGCGCACCATGCGCGTGCCGCAGTCGATGAACCTGACGATGGGCTCAGGGGCGCAGCGGCGTGCGCGCTCCTCAAGGATGGCATAGGCCTGCTGCCGGACGCTCCGCGGCACTCCGTCAAAACGCATGGGTCACGATCCCCCTCTTGTGGGCGAGGTACCAGCGCACGAAGGCCGGGTATCCGCGCAGTTTTTTCAGCAGCAGGAACTTGAGGATGCGGCTCCCGTGGCGCCACGGGTCATTCTTGAGCTCCACCACGCGGATGGACTGGCAGTGGCGCTGGCGCGGCAGGAAATAGTCCTCGTCGAAGATGACGAGGTTGCAGAAATCCTCCACGCCGCGAAGCTCGGGGAAGAGCTCTTCGGGCTCGGGGAAGAGTCCGGGCACGGCCGCGTTCATGAAGGCCGCGGCAAGGCTCGTCTCGACCTCATGGCCGCTCGACACGGCGTCCTCGCGGATGATGTCCCAGTTGAGCGGGGTGTCGCGCTGGAGCCAGGCGCAATCTTCGATGGAGAAATAGATGCTGTGCAGGGTGGTGTGTTCGCGCAGGTTCTTGGTCAGGTTGGCCATGACCAGGAAGCAGAGGTCTTCGCGTGAGGGCAGCAGCACGTCCACGCCGAAGACCGTGGCCGGTTTTGCGCGCTCGAAGAGGCCCTTGTGAAAAGCCGTATAGTCCCTGTCCGGGTCGAAGATGGAATGGTGCACGTCCACGGCGCTTTCGGCCTCGGTGTGGAAGTCCACCGCATGGTTCGATTCTTCGCGGGTGTGCAGGTAGCCGAGGCTCTCGCCGATGCGCGTGGCCTCGCCGATGCGCCCGGCCGGGATGAGGATGTCCGCGTCGCCCATGGGCCGGGGCAGTTCGGGCCGAAGCGCCCGCATGGCCGCGCCCTTGAAGAGCAGGATGGGGATACCGGCCTGGTTGAGCGCCTTGCCGATCCTGGAGAAGTGGGCGAGGGTCTTGGTATTGGCGAAATGGAAATAGCGGATGAGCCCGTCGATGCGCGGGCCCGCATAGTCGGAAAAGACGAGCTCGGGATGCTCGCGCCGGGCATAGGCGAGGAGGATGCTCTTCTTCGCGCCCATGGCCTCGATGTCGCACTGCGCAAGGCACTCGTCGAGCATGTCCTGCGTGGGCGCCTTGGCAAAGCGGAAGTCCAGCAGGCACTGGTCGCGCGCGGTGAGATGGGTGCCGTAGAGCTTGGCCACCAGGCGCCGCAGGGCCGCGTTTTCCGGCAGACGATCCATGAACAAAAATCCTGCCTCGTCAGGAAAGTGGGCGAAATGCCCGCAAATCCGAAAGCGGCACTATAACGGCAGCGCCGATTTCCGTCAACATTCGGGCTGTTGACGAATCAGGGGAGAAAAAGCCGCGCCGGCAGAAGACCACCGGCGCGGCGCAAGCGGCGCTTTTCGCCTACAGGTTGGCGGCGTACCAGTCGCCGGCGAGGGTGAGGCCCTGACGCACGTCATAGCGCGGGTCATAGCCGAGCAGGGTGCGCGCGCGGCTGATGTCCGCGAGGGAATGGCGCACGTCGCCGGCGCGGAAGTCGCGGTGCACGGGCTCGGCCGTGGCGGCGCCGGGCTTGTGGCGCACCACCTCGTCGCGGATGAGCGCAAAGAGCTCGTTGAGCGTGGTGCGCTCGCCGAAGGCCACGTTGTAGATGCGGTTCTGCGCGTCCTCCGGCGCCAGGCTGGCGAGCAGGTTGGCCTCGACCACATTGTCGATATAGCAGAAGTCGCGGCTCGTCTCGCCGTCGCCGTTGATATAGACGGTGTCGCCCTTGATGAGGCTCGCGAACCACTGCGGGATGACCGCGGCGTACGCGCCGTAGGGGTCCTGACGCTGGCCGAAGACGTTGAAATACCTGAGACCGATGCTGGCGAAGCCGTAGCAGCGGCCGAACACGTCGGCGTAAAGCTCGTCCACGTACTTGGTCACGGCATAGGGCGAGAGCGGGCGGCCGATCCTGTCCTCCACCTTGGGGAGCTCCGGCGAGTCGCCGTAGGTGGAGGAGGAGGCGGCGTAGACGAAGCTCCGCACCCTGGCATCGCGCGCGGCCACCAGCATGTTGAGGAAGCCGTCGATGTTGCAGCCGTTGGTGAGCAGCGGGTCGTCGATGGAGCGCGGCACCGAGCCCAGCGCGGCCTCGTGGAGCACATGGGCGGTGCCTTCGCAGGCGCGCCGGCAGGTGTCGAGGTCGCGGATATCGCCCTCGATGAAGGTGAAGCGGGCCCAGGCCTCGTCGCCCACGCTCGCATGCACCATGTCGAGGTTTTTCTGGTAGCCGGTGAGGAAGTTGTCGAGGCCGGTGACCGTCTGGCCGAGGTCAAGGAGCTGTTCGAGCAGGTTGGAACCGATAAAGCCGGCCACGCCCGTGATGAGCCAGCGCGAGGGCGCGGCGGCGAGGCGGTTGCGGAGGTGTTCGTATGCGTTCATGAGGGCATCCTGTGGTGATGGAGGGGCTGAATCACGGGCCGTGCCGCGGCCTGTGGACTCCCGGCGCACCGCGCCGTGCGGTGCCTTGTAGCGCCATGATGGCGCCCTGTAAAGCGGGCTGCCTGTTCAGGCGGGGCGCCCGGACTCAGGCATGCCCCTGGCGCGGCGAGCCGAAGCCCTCGGCCTCGCCGCCCACGCGAAAGACGCGCACCTCGTAGCCCGGCTCCCCGTCCGGGCCGTCCGTGGCGCCCTCCTGCCTTTCGGGAGCGCCGCACATGGGGCAGGCATTGGTGATGAGCAGGCAGGAGGCGTCGAGCTCCAGCGGGTCGATGCCGGCCTGGTCGAGGAGGCGCGTGGCCCGGCCCGGCTCCCAGAGCACGGGCGCGCCGCAGCGGCCGCATTCCACATAGAGCAGTTCCGGGTCATAGCCCGGGCGTCCGCCCCTCAGCGACACGGCGGCGAGCGGCGTCCTGCGGCGAAAGCGCCCCCCGGCACGAGCCTCCTGCCGCGCGAGGCGGCCGCGTGCCAAGGCCGCACAGCGCGCGCGGCGCTGGCGCAAGGCCGACCTGGCCACTGCCGATTCGGGCCGGGGCTTCTTGCCATGGCCCTTCTTGCCATGCGCCGGGCCGACCGCTATGCTCCTGCCATGCCGGAAAGTTCGCGTCATATCCGTCTTTTGCCCTCCGCCCTGCGCAACCAGATCGCCGCCGGGGAAGTGGTGGAGCGCCCGGCCAGCGTGCTCAAGGAACTGGTGGAAAACAGCCTTGACGCCGGCGCCCGCGCCGTGGACGTGCGCCTTGACAATGGCGGGCAGAGCCTCATCCGCGTGCAGGACGACGGCTGTGGCATCCCCGGGGAGGAGCTTGAGCTCGCCGTCACGCGCCACGCCACCAGCAAGATCGCGGCGCTGGAAGACCTGGAGCGCGTGCGCTCCTACGGCTTCAGGGGCGAGGCGCTGCCGAGCATCGCCTCGGTGTCGCGGCTGCGCCTTATTTCGGCCCCGGCCGGCGCGGACACGGCG
Source organism: uncultured Desulfovibrio sp. (assembly GCA_947177645.1). GTDB lineage: Bacteria > Desulfobacterota > Desulfovibrionia > Desulfovibrionales > Desulfovibrionaceae > Desulfovibrio. The sequence goes on along the minus strand of CAMWVJ010000048.1, from coordinate 916 downwards.
CACGCGGTGGAAGTGGAACACGGGCGCCTTGTGGCGTCAAGCCGGTCCGCGCTGCACCGCGGCACCGTGGTGGAGGTGCGCGACCTCTTTGCCAATGTGCCGGCGCGCCTCAAGTTTCTCAAGACACCGGCCACGGAGTTCCGCCGCGCGCAGGACTGGCTCTCGCGGCTGGCCCTCGCCCGGCCGGAAACCGCCTTCACCCTCTCGGCCGGCGGCCGCGAAGTGGCCCGTTTTCTCCCCGGGCAGGATCTGCGCGGGCGCCTTGGCGTCATCTGGCCGGGCAGCCTCGTTGCCGGCCTCGTGCCCTTCGACGCCGGGCGCCACGGCATCCGCTGCCACGGCCTCGCCGCGCCCGCGGGCATGCGCCAGCAGCGGGCCGACCGCGTGCTGCTCTATGTCAACGGCCGCGCCGTCACGGACAGGCGCCTCTTCGCGGCCGTGCGCGAGGCCTACAAGGGCCGGCTTTTGAGCCGCGAATATCCGCTCGCCGTGCTCTTTGTGGAAATGGAGCCGGAAGGGGTGGATGTCAATGTCCATCCGGCCAAGTCGGAAGTGCGCTTCAGGGACGAATCCGCCGTGTTTTCCGCCGTGCTCCACGCCGTACGCGCCGCGCTGGACAAGGCTGTTTTCGGCGGCGGGGACATGCCTGGGCGCGAAGAGGCGCCGCTCGATGCAGGCTCCGTTGCGGCGCCCCCACCTGCCGAAGGCGGGGCCGAATGCCCTGCCGAACCGCGCCGGCCCGGCTTCTGGGGCGCGCTGGACGAGGAGCGCATCCTGCCCCCGCCCGAAGCCCGGAGCGCAGGCCCGTGGGAAGTGCGCCAGCCGGAAAAAAGAACGAACGCAGCGGAACTGCCCCTGCCTGCGCCCGGCTTCACGCCTGATCCCATGCCGCGGTCTGCCGCCCCCCTGCGGGAAC
>CAMWVJ010000047.1 GCA_947177645.1 uncultured Desulfovibrio sp. | reverse complement strand
CGTTCGCATGGTATTTTTGGCTGCCGCGGGGGCAGTTCGGTGGCATTACGGGCGACACGGCGGGCTGGTTCGTGCAGGTTGCCGAGCTGGCGAGCCTTGCGGCGGTGACGTTGTTGGCGGCGCGGGCATGAGCGGGGGAATGCGATGATTTTGGTGCTGGGCGGCGAACACAGCGGGCGGCACGATTTCTGCCGGTCGATGGGCGTTGCGGCGGCGGACTGCCGGACGGTGACGGCGGACGACGCGCGCGATTTTGTGGCGGAGCATGCGTCGTGCCCGGCGTTTTCGTCCGTGTGCTGCCGCATTGCGTCCTACCGCGCGGTCATCGCGACCGAAACGGGGCTGGGCATCATTCCGGCGGACGCGGCTTCCCGTGCCGAGCGTGAGGCGAACGGTCGGCTGAACATCGCGCTCGCGTCCCTTGCGGACTGCGTGGTGCTTGTGGTGGCGGGCGTTGCCCGCGTCATCAAGGGCAGCCGTGCCGGGCAGGAGCGGGCGGACTGGCAGCTGCTGGTGTTCCGCCACGGCGCGACGCAGGCGAATCTGGCGCGGCGGTATGCGGGCTGCATGACGGACGAGGATTTGTGCGCGCAGGGTCGGGAGCAGGTGGCGCGCGCTCGGGAGCGGCTTGCCGCCTTTGCGCGGGAAGTTTCGCCCGCCGTCCGTGAGCAGATGCTGTCGCCGCGCGTCGTGTACGTCTCTCCGCTGCGGCGGGCGGTGCAGACGGCGGAACTGCTGTTCCCGCGGGCGGAACGGCGCGTGGTTGCGGACTTGCGCGAGATGGATTTCGGGCTGTTTGAGAACCGCACGGCGGATGAGCTGTGCGCCGATCCTGTGACGGACGCGGCGTACCAGGCGTTTTTGGACGGCGGCGTTTCCTGGCCGCCGTCGGCGGTCAGTCCCGGCGAGCGCGTCGCGGATTTTAGGGCGCGGCAGGCGGCGGCGTTCGCGCATATCGTGCGGGAGCAGGTGGCAGCGGGCGACGGGACGCATTTGGTGACGGTCATCGCGCACGGCGGCACGCAGATGGCGCTGTTCAGCCAGTTCTGCCCCTGGCAGGTCGGCGGCGCGGGAATCGACCCGTACTATGCCTGGCAGACTCCGTGCGGCGGCTTTCGCTGGGGGCGCGTGGTGACGGCGGGTGTATCGTAGTGAGAGTGAAAGCATGAAGTGGTTTCTGTTGTATCAGCTGTTCCGTCTGCCGGTGGCGTTCGCGTTGGACGCGCTGTTGGGCGACCCGCGCTGGCTGCCGCATCCGGCGGTGTGGTTCGGCAGGTTAATCGTGCGGCTGGAGCGGGTGTTCAGGGCGGCGTTCCCGGCGACGGCGCGGGGCGAGCGGCTTGCGGGGGCGTTGTTCGCGGTGGTGACGTGCGCGTATGCGTTCGCCGTGCCGTTCCTGCTGCTGTACGCGCTGGCTTTTGCGGGGGCGCGGCTGCACTGCCGTCCGTTGCTGGCGGCGGCCTGCCTGCTTGACGTGTTTTGGGGCTATCAGTGCCTTGCCGCGCGCAGCCTGCGGGACGAGGCGATGCACGTGGATGCACAGGCGGGAACGTCGGTGGCGGCGGGGCGCGCGGCGGTCGCCCGGATTGTCGGGCGTGATACGGATCGTCTGGACGAGGAGGGTATCGTCAGGGCGTGTGTGGAGAGCGTCGCCGAAAGCACGTGCGACGGCGTGGTCGCCCCGATGATTGCCTATGCCGCCGGTGGCGCGCCATTCGCGCTGCTGTGCAAGGCGGTCAGCACGATGGACAGCATGGTCGGCTACAAAAACGACCGCTACCGCTTTTTCGGCACTGCCGCCGCGCGGCTGGACGATGTGGTGAACTACCTGCCCGCGCGGATTTCCGCGTTCTGCCTGATTGTCGGCGCGGGCGTGTTGCGCGGGCTTGCGCTGTTTTCCCGGCGGCTGTTCCGCTATGATTTCGTCCGTGCCGTCGGCACATATCTGCGCGACCGTTCCCAGCACCAAAGTCCCAATGCCGCCCACAGCGAATCTGCCGTTGCCGGTGCGCTCGGTCTGCGGCTCGGCGGCGGCGCGTATTACGGCGGGGTATTTGAGGCGCGTCCGCCGCTGGGCAACGCCGTCCGCGCCCCGGAGCGGGCCGACATCCGCCGTGCTGTCATGCTGATGCAGGTGGCTGCCGTCATCGCGCTGGTCGTCTGTACGATTGTCAAGCTGGCGGCGTTGCGGCACGGGATGGGACGGTGAAACGATGACAAGGAGCGAACGACGATGAGCCACGGCGGCGCACAGCCCGGTCTGCTTGATTTTTCCGCGAACGTCGCGCCGTTGGGTGCGCATCCTGCCGCGCAGTCGGCGGTGGCCGCGCTCGCGCTCAATACGGATTCGCTGGCGCGCTATCCCGATTCGTCGTGCGCAGAATTGCGCTCGCTGTTCGCGCAGTTCTGGTCGCTGGGTGCGCGGTCATCTGCCGCGCTTGGCGCGGACTGCGTTGTCTGCGGCGCGGGTGCGGTTGACGTGCTGTACGCGCTCGTCCGTTCGGCTGCCCCGCGCAAGAAAATCGTCGTCATCGAGCCGGCGTTCAGCGAATATGCGCGCGCGGCGCACCTGCACGGCTGCGCGGTGGATCATTTCCTGCCCGCGCCGGAACACGGCTTTGCGCTTGCCCCGGCAGATCTGCCGCGCCTTGCGCCCCTGCTTGACGGCGCGGATTTGCTGTTCTTGGCAAGTCCCGCCAATCCTGCGGGCGCGGTCACCGCTATTGACACAATCCGTGCCCTTACCGCGCTCTGCGCGCAAAAATCGGTGCTGCTGGTCGTGGATGCATGCTTCGCGCCGTTTTCGGCGGCGGCAGAGGACGGAATCCGCGCGCTGCTTTCCTGCCGCCACGAATTCCCGGCTCTGGTCGTGGTGGGCGCGTTCACCAAGTTTTACGGCATGGCGGGCATCCGGCTGGGCTACGCGTTGTGCGCTTCGGCTGCCGTCGCGCGGCGGCTTGCGGATTCGCTGCGCCCTTGGGCGGTCGGAGCGGTGGCGCAGGCGGCGGGCTGTGCCGTCATGCGCGCGGAACTGGCGGAAAAACAGTCCGCGCCGGGGCAGTGCGGCGCGTCGTCCTGGGAAACACAAGTGCGCGAACTCGTCGCCGCCGAACGCGCGCGCCTGGCGGATTTTTTGCGTTCTTGCGGCTGTCAGGTCGTCGCGGGCGCGGCAAATTATCTGCTGTTCCGTGCCGACGACCCGCACCTTGCGCAAGCCTTGCTCCGCTGTGGCATCGCCATCCGTTCCTGCGCGGATTTTTTCGCCCTTGACGCGCACTGGTACCGCATCGCCGTCCGCACGGAAGCGGAGAACGGGCGGCTCATTGCCGCGCTGTCCGCGTGCCTGGGGACTGCCGCGCCGCCCGTGCGGAAATCGCCGCGCATCCGGCCGCAGGCGGCGAACATCATGATTCAGGGGACGATGAGCAACGCGGGAAAATCGGTGCTGGTCGCCGCGCTGTGCCGCATTTTCGCGCAGGACGGCTACCGCGTCGCGCCGTTCAAGAGCCAGAACATGGCACTCAACAGCGGCGTGACGGCGGACGGGCTGGAAATGGGACGCGCGCAAATCATGCAGGCGGCGGCGGCGGGCATTGCGGCGGACGTGCGCATGAATCCGATCCTGCTCAAGCCGACGGGCGAGACGGGCAGCCAGGTGGTGGTGAACGGCGTGCCGACGGGAACGATGAGCGCGCGCGACTATTTTGCGCGGCGCACGTCGCTCGTGCCGCAGATTATGGCGGCGTACCGATCGCTCGCGGCGGAGAACGACATCATCGTGCTGGAGGGCGCGGGCAGCCCGGCGGAAATCAACCTGCGCGACGGCGACATCGTGAACATGGGGCTTGCCGAACTGACGGGCGCGCCCGTGCTGCTCGCTGGTGACATCGACCGCGGCGGCGTGTTCGCGGCGCTGTACGGAACGGTCGCGCTCGTCAGCGCACGGGAGCGCGCGCGGATCAAGGGCTTTGTCATCAACAAATTCCGCGGCGACGTGTCGCTGCTGCGCGGCGGCTTGGACGAACTGCACGCGCTGACGGGCATTCCCGTGCTCGGTGTCGTCCCGTTCCTCCCGGATTTGCTCATTGACGGCGAGGACAGCCTGTGCGACATCGAATCACGCGGCGCGGACGGAAAGGACGATGCCGTGCTTCACGTCGGCGTGGTGCGCCTGCCGTATCTGTCGAACGCCACCGACCTGCTGCCGTTCGCCCGCCTGCCGTCAGTGCGCGTCACTTTTTTTGACACGGCGGCATCGTGCGCGGCCGCGCTCGATGTGCTCGACCTGCTCGTGCTTCCCGGCACGAAGAACGCCGTGCGCGCCATGGACTGGCTGCGCGGCACCGGGCTTGACCGCATCATCGTGCGCGCGGCACACAGCGGCGTGCCGGTCATCGGCATCTGCGGCGGCTTCCAGCTGCTGGGAAACGCCCTGCACGACCCGGACGGGAACGAGGACGAATCCGCCCGCCCTTCGCTCGCCGCGCTCGGCCTGCTTCCCGTCCGGACGACGTTCACGCCGCAGAAGACGCGCGCGCGCGTGAGCGGGGAACTGCCCGCGCTCGGCGGCACGTTCTCCGCGCTGTCGGGCTGTGCGGCGGCGGGCTACGAAATCCACCACGGGCAGACGACGTTCATGGACGGGAGCGCGTGTCCCCGCGCCGTCTCATGCGGGAATGTCCTCGGCACGTATTTCCACGGATTTTTTGACGGCGACGCGGTGTTCCGTGCCGTCCTTGCGCTGCTGTGCGCGCGCCGGGGCATTCCCGTGCCGTCCTACCGCCCGTATCAGGACGAGCGCGAGGCCGCCTTTGACCGCCTTGCTGCCGCCGTGCGCGCCTCGCTCGACCTGGACGCGGTGTACCGGATTATCTTTGGCGCGGGGCGGTCATAACGCGCTGCCTGTCAAAAATCCGCGCGGTGTGGTATACTGGGCGCATGGTGCATTTGTATTATGGCGGCGGCAAGGGAAAGACGACTGCCGCGCTCGGCCTTGCGGTGCGGGCGGCGGGGAACGGGTGGCGCGTGGGCGTCGTGCAGTTCCTCAAGGGGCGGCGGACGGGCGAGCTTGCCGCGCTCGAAACGCTGGGGGCGGTCGTCCTGCGCGGCAAGGCGGTCGGCCGTTTCGTGGCGCAGATGACGGCGGCGGAGCGGACGGAGACGCGCTCGATGTGCGACGCGAATTTCGCACGGGCAAGGGAGTTGTGCGCCACTGATTCCGCGCCGGTCCTGCTCGTGCTGGACGAAATCTGCGCCGCCTACCGCGAGTCGCTCGTCGATACCGCCGCGGTGGATGCGTTCCTTGCGGCCGTGCCCGATGGGGTGGAGGTGGTGCTGACCGGGCGCGAGCCGCCGGAGCGGTTTTTCGCGCGCGCCGATTACGTCACGGAGATGCGGTGCGTCAGGCATCCGTTTGACGCGGGCGTGGCGGCGCGGTCGGGGGTGGAGTTTTGAGCGCGCTGGAATTGTTCCCCGGCGACGCGCTGGCGCGCTATCCGTCCGTGCGGGAGTTCGCGCCGCGCGACATCGAGCCGGAGAGCTTCCGGGTAATTGCCGATGAGCTTACCGCGCGGGGAATCGTCGTGCCGCCGGATCGGCAGGCGGTCGTGTTCCGTGCCATCCATGCGAGCGCGGACTTTGACTATGCGGAAAGCCTTGTCTTTTCTCCCGGCGCGCTGGATGCCGCGCGGGACGTGCTTTCCCGCCGCCCGGTCATCGTGACCGACACGAACATGGCGCGGTCGGGCATCAGCGCGATTTCGTGCGAGCGGCTCGGCATAGAGACGTGCTGCTTTATGGCGGACGACGACGTGGCGGAGGCGAGCCAGCGCAGCGGTCTGACGCGGGCGGCATGCGCGGTGGACAAGGCGGCGCGGCTGTTTGCGGACGGTAGCCGTCCCGTGCTGTTCGTCTGCGGGAACGCGCCGACGGCATTGGTGCGGCTGCGGCAGCTGCATGACGCGGGGTTTTTCTCGCCCGCGTTCGTGGTGGGCGTGCCCGTGGGCTTCGTGAACGTGACTGCCGCCAAGGAGCTTGTCCTAAACAGCGACCTGCCGCATATCGTCGCGCGCGGGCGCAAGGGCGGTTCGTCGGTGGCCGCGGCAATCGTGAACGCGCTGCTGTCTCAGGCGTGATTTTGCTGGCGCGGTGCGTCGTCCTGTGGTATACTGGGCGGGACGGCGGAGATGAGGAGCGGGGAGGTGCTGTATGAGAAGGTATTCGCGGCTTGCCATCGTGTTTTCCCATGACAGCCCCGACGACGTGGAGTCGGGGACGACCATTCAGTTGACGAACGGCGCGAACGTGATAGATGTCTCTGATTTCCGGGTCGCGCTCGGTCTGCTGCCGCCGGGGAGCGAGGTGGTCGTCGTGGCGAACGGCACGGTCGGCGGTAAGACGGTGCAGCGTATCAGCGATGCCGTGCGTGAGAGCCGCGTACTCGTCTCCCTTGATTTGTCCGCGGTCACCGAATGCTCGCGCGTGTCGGGCAGCCCGTTTGTGGGTAACCGGCAGCTTGCCTCCATCCGCTTTCCGGGCAACCTTGCCGTGATTGGCCGGGGAGCGTTCGCGGGCTGCACGGCGTTGGCTTCCGTTTCTATCCCCGCCGCGTGCCGTGAACTTGGCGCGGAGGCGTTCAGCGGTTGTGCCGCCCTGCGGCAGTTGGCGTTTGAGGAGCCGGACGGCTGGCGGTGCGGCGGTGTGTCCGTCACGGATTTGGCGCGGGCGGCGGAAAACCCGCCGAAATTCGTCAGCGCGGGCGGCGCGTATCATTCGGTCGTGCTGACGAAATAGCGCGTTTGTGCTATCATGCCGTATGAAGATTATCTCTTGGAACGTGAACGGCATCCGTGCCGTGGAAAAGAAAGGGTTCGTGGACTGGCTCCTGCGCAGTGATGCCGACGTGGTGTGCGTTCAGGAGACCAAGGCGCATCCGTCGCAGCTCTCGCAGGCAGTGCTCGCGCCGGGAAGCGGGGAGGACAGCCGATTTGTCGCCCCCGGAAAGGACGCGGTTTCGCCTGTGGCGGTCGCGGACGGCGCGGCGGCGTTCCGATCCTACTGGTCGTCGGCAAAAAAAGCCGGGTATTCGGGGACGGCAATCTATTCGCGCCGTGAGCCGGATGCCGTCGAGGTTTTGGGCGACCCGGCTTACGACGATGAGGGCAGGGTGACCGCCGCCTATTTCGGAAAACTGGTCGTCGTCAGCGCGTATTTTCCCAACAGCCAGGGACCGGGGCTGCGGCTCGGCTACAAGCTGGGCTTCTGCGACGCGATGTTCGCCTATCTGAACGCGCGCGTCGCGGACGGCTACGATGTCGTGCTTTGCGGCGACTACAATATTGCCCACCAGCCGATTGACCTGGCGAATCCCAAGGCGAACGAGGGGAACGCCGGTTATCTTCCCGAAGAGCGTGCCTGGATGGATTTTTTCACCGCGAACGGCTACGCCGACGTTTTCCGCGCGCAGCATCCCGAACCGGCGTTGTACACCTGGTGGAGTTACCGATTCCATGCCCGTGAGAAGAACGTCGGGTGGCGCATTGACTACACCTGCGTCAACGACGCGCTCGTGCCTGCCGTGTCGTCCACGCGCATCCTTGCCGACGTGCCCGGCTCCGACCACTGCCCCGTGGAAATTACGGTGGACGCATAAAAACGCCCCGCGCGGGCGGGGCTTCCTGCTTAGAACTTCGCGATGTTTATCGCCTTGACGGTAAACCGGTAGGCATGACCGTTGATCTCAAAGTCCAGCTCGTCGCCGAGTTTGTGGTCGAGCAGCTCGTTCCCGAACGGCGACATATAGGAGATGATGCCGTTGTCGGTGTCCGACTCCCACGGTCCCAAAATCGTGTAGGTCTCGTCCTTGCCCGTGTCCTTGTTGGTGAGCGTGACCATCGTGCCGAACGAAATGTATGACGTGGTTGTCGTCGTGGGGTCGAAGATGACCGCGCGCGCAAGCTCACCT
>CAMWVJ010000046.1 GCA_947177645.1 uncultured Desulfovibrio sp. | reverse complement strand
CGCCAGAAGAGCATTATGGCGGAGAGGACGAGCATGCCCAGAAGCAGCCGGCGGAAAAAGCCGGTCTCAAGCCGCCGGGCCAGCGGCACGCTCACGGCGATGCCCACGAAGGCGGCGAGGCTGCCCGCAAGGCCGAGCAGCGGCAGCTCGCCGGCGAAAAGCCCCTTGTGCGCGAGCCAGGGGATGACGAAGGCCATGATGGCGATGCTCACGGCATTGACCGTGCCAAGGGTCTCGGCCTTCTGCCAATGGCGCAGGAAGGCGTAGAGCACCAGCGGCGGCCCGCCGAAGCTCACCGCGCTCATCATGATGCCGGAGAGCAGCCCGAAGGGCGCCGCGCACCACAGGGGGAGCGGCCGCTCACGCCTGTGCAGCAGCCCGGCCGCGAACTGCCAGAGCAGGAAGAGGGAGAGCGCGCCGGCCGCGGCAAGCAAAAGCCCCCGGGCGCCGGCATTGGCGAGGAACCACACGCCGAGCGGGATGCCCCCCAGCGCCGAAACGGTGAGGATGGCCGTCTCGCGCCAGAGGATGTGGCGCAGGTAGACCACGGCCATCCCCAGAAAGATGGCGGAGCCGGAGAGCGTCCCGAACAGGATGGCCTCGCGCGGGGGCATGGCCAGGGTGATGAGCGGCACGGCGAAGAGATTGCCGCCGAACGAGGTCAGCCCGGTGACCACCCCCGCGAGAAGCCAGGTCACGCAAAAATACAGCCAGGACAGCATCTCCGGCCCCGCCCCCGCCGCCTCAGTCGGTCAGGCGCAGTATCCTGCGGGCGTTCCCGTACATCACCTTTTCGCGCACTTCCGGCTTGAGCGGGAAGGCCTCATAGGCCTTGAGCGCGTCCTTCAGCTCCACGAAGGGATGGGCGCTGGCGAACACCACCTTGTCCGGGATGAGGTTGTTCATGGCCTCAACGTAGACATTCACCATGGGCGCGCGCTCGTATTCGGAAATATCCATGTAGACATTGGCGTTGCGCAGACAGGTGTAGACGGCCTCGTTGACGAAGGGGTAGCCGCCGTGGCTCATGACGATGGTGAGCTCGGGGAAGTCCCGCGCCACCTTGTCCACGTCCCGCGGGTCGGCGTATTCCATGATGGCGCCCGGCACCTGCGGCGGCGGCGCCATGGTGATGAACACCGCGCAGCCGAGCTCGCAGCATTTGCTGTACAGCGGATAGAAGCGCGCCTCCGAAGGCTTGATGTGGGCGAGATAGGGGTCGATGGCGATGCCCTTCATGCCCAGCACCTTGACGGCGTGCTCGGTCTCTTCCACGGCGGCCATTTTCTTGTGCGGGTCGATGCCCCAGAAGCCCACGAATTTTTTGGGATAGGCTTGGCAGAACTCCAGCACGCTCGGGTTGTTGGAGGGGAAGCCGTAGGTGGTCTCGCAGTCGCGGCCGGTGATGACGCCAAGCTCCACGCCGAGCCGGTCGAGGCCGGCCACGATGTCGGGCAGGGGCTCGGGCTTGCGGGCGTCAAAGCCGATGGCCTTGCAGGAGGCCTTGAACATGGAGCTGTTTTTGATGCCGTCGATGATCTCCGGGGTATTGGGCCGGAAACGGAAGTCGATGACCTTCATCTTGCGCGTTCCTTTGTAAGGTTTTGGTTACCTTTCGCGTTGCTGCGAATGTGTGTTGATGATGCGCGTGTGCTTTCCCTCTGCTCCTCTAACGCCGAAATTATCCGTCAAAAACAGCCTTTTCGGCGCTGGCTGCGTCAGAGAAAAATTTTCTTGGTCGAGTACTTAAGTACACTCCCTGCGAAAATTTTTATCTTCCTTGCCAGCGCCGAAAAATCTTATTTTTTAGGATTCTTCCGGCACCAGCATCCGTCTTCCGCTTCGCTCCAGACGGAGGGTGGAATATGCCTCAATGTCCTTTTTAAATCCTTTTTGTTAGCCCGTTGCCGCCCTTACTTCCTGACGAGGCAGAGCGGGATCTCGGGGATATAGGTGCAGACGAGCAGCACGAGCAGCATGAGCCCGATCATGGGCAAGGCCAGCCGCGCGATGCCCTGGAGCTTGGCCTTGGCCACGCCGCTCGCCACGAAGAGGTTGACGCCCACCGGCGGCGTGATGAAGCCGATGGCGAGGTTGACCACCATGATGATACCGAAGTGCAGCGGCGAAACGCCCACATTGGTCACCACGGGCAGCAGTATGGGCGCCAGGATGACGATGGCGGCCAGTGCCTCCATGAAGGTGCCCACGATGAGCAGCAGGATATTGATGAGCAAAAGCACCAGGATTTTGCTGTTGGTCACGCTGAGGATGGTGCGGGCGATGGTGCCGGGCACATCCTCGAGGGTCATGATGTTGCCGAAGAGCGTCGCCATGGCCATGAGCAGGATGATGACCGAAGAGGTCTCGCAGGCCTCCACGCAGGCCACGCACATGCCCTTGAAGGACATCTCGCGGTAGAGGAAGAGTCCCACGATGAGGCCGTAAAAGGCGGAGACCGCCGCGGCCTCGGTGGGCGTCATGATGCCGCCGTAGATGCCGCCGAGCACGATGACCGGCACCATGAGCGCCCACTTGGCCTCCCAGAAGGCGCGGCCGAAGGTGGCGGCGTCGCGCTTCTTTTCCTGGCCGCGCCAGTTGCGCGCGCGGGAGTAATAGTAGCAATAGGCCATGAGCACGAGCCCGGTGAGGACGCCGGGCACGATGCCGCCCATGAAGAGGTCGCCGATGGAGACCTGGGCGGCCACGCCGTAAACCACGAAGGGGTTGGACGGCGGGATCATGACGCCCACGCAGCCGGCCGCCGCCACGAGCGCGCAGGAGAAATATTTGTCATAGCCGCGCTCCACCATGGCCGGGATGGTGAGCGCGCCGATGGCCGCCACCGTGGCCGGGCCGGAGCCGCTGATGGCGCCGAAGAACATGCAGGTCACGATGGCCGTCAAGCCCATGCCGCCGTAGAGGCCGCCCACGATCTCGTCGGCCAGCTTGAGCAGCCGGTGCGAGAGGCCGCCCGCGCCCATGAACACGCCGGCGGCGATGAAGAACGGGATGGCCATGATGGGGAAGTTGTCGATGGAGGTGAAGGAGATCTGCGCCATGTACTCGATGGGCAGGGTGTCCGCGCTGATGATGGTGGCCAGCGTGGAGAGGCCGAGGCAGATGGCGATGGGCACGCCGATGGCGCAGAGCACCACGAAATAGCCGAAGAGCGCGGTCAGCGGCGGGATATATTCAAAAATGAAGCACGGCGCGCAGATGATGACCACGAGGGCGAAGCCGATACAGGAATCTTTGAGGCCGCAGACGCGCACCTGCGCCCACAGGCGCTGGATGAGGCGGAAGCACATGAGCCCGAAGCCCAGCGGCAGGATGAGATAGGGGATGAGGAAGGGGATGCGCAGGGCCGTGGTGAGCTGCGGAAAGCGCAACAGCCGCTCTATCTGGCCCCAGCCGTACCAGGCGATGACCGCGGTGAGGCAGAAAAAGAGCGTCTCCACCACGATCCAGCTGATGTCCTGCCAGCGTTTGGGCAATTTGTCATACAGGATGTCCACGCGGATGGACGAGCGCTTGCGGATGGCCACGCTCACCGCGAGGTAGGAGATCCAGATAAAGATATAGCGGGAGAGTTCTTCGGTCCACACGGCCGCGCCGGCGCGCTCGATGAACTGGGTGATCACATAGCGGTAGATGACCTGCCAGGTGATGAACAGGATGATGCTGAGAAGGCCGATGACGAGAAACAGGGACTCGAAATTCTCGTTCAGCCAGTCCAGCACCTTGTGCTTGGGCGCGCTTTCCATGTGCTCCCCCGGGTTTGACCAGATTGAAAACAGGCCCGGGCGCGGCGGCGCACAAAAATGCGCCCCTGCCCCGGCGGCGCCGTCCGCCCGCGCGGGCGGCGGAACATCCCGACCAGAAAAATGCCCCGGATACGCGAGACCGGGGCGGTCGCCCGCCCCGGCCCTTCACGCAGTCGTTACTTCTGGGTCTCTTCGATGAGCTTCTGGATGTTCTGCGGGATCTCCTTGGCAAACTTCTCGCGCACGGGCATGGTCTTGGCCTTCAGCTCGGCGCGCTGCTCGGGGGTGAGGATGGTGATGTCGATGCCCTTGTCGCGGAAGGCCTGCCAGGCCTTCTCTTCCAGGGCGACGGATTCCTTGCGCTGCCATTCCGTGGCTTCCTGCGCGGCCTCGCGGATGATCTTCTGCTGCTCGGGGGTCAGGCTGTCCCACTTCTTCTTGTTCATGAGCAGGATGTGCATGGAATAGTTGTGCTGCGAATCCATGGCGTGCTTGAGCACTTCGGAGTGCTTGGCGTCGTTGAGCAGGGAGAAGGTGTTGCCCTCGCCGTCCACGGTGCCCTGCTGGAGCGCGGTGTAGGTCTCGCCCCAGGCCACGGGCGCGGGGTTCATGCCGAGCTCGGTGGCCACGGCCACTTCCACGGGCGAGTCCGTGGTGCGGATCTTCATGTTCTGAAGGTCCTTGATGTCCTTCAGCGGCTGCTTGGCCGAGGTGAAGTTGCGGTAGCCGTATTCGCTGAACATGATGGTCTCAAGGCCGATGTCGTTGGCCACCTGGCGCAGGGCCTTGCCGAGCTCGCCCTCGTCCAGGGCCTTGTAGAGCTTTTCCTGGTTCTTGGGGTCGGTCACATAGGGGAGGTCGATGGCCATGTAGGCCGGGGAGAAGCTCGCCAGGTTGGGCGTGGACGAGGAGGACATGTCCAGCGTGCCGGCCTGGGCGGCCTCGGTGGTCACGCGGTCAGAGCCGATCTGGGCATTGCCGAAGATCTGGATCTTGATCTTGCCGTCGCTTTTTTTCTCCACGAGGTCCTTGAATTTCTCATAGCCCACAGTGACATTGTTGCCCGGGGCCATGGGGTGGCCGATGCGGAGGGTGATGGGTTTGTCGGCGCGGGCGTTGGTTGCAAAGCCCGCGAGGCCCATGCCGAAGGCGGCCACAAAGGCCGCGGCGACGAACAGCTTGCGCATCCTGATGCTCCTTGTTCCAGGTTGCAGAACTTTGCCAGGCTGGGCCTGGCAGCCCCCAGTCATGGCCCGGGCCGGCAAGGGCGCCCGGCACGGGGCGCAAATACGGAAAAGCGGCACCGCCGCCGGCGGCTGCCGGCTGCGTTTGTGATAATTTTGCTTAGCACAATCCATACCACTCCTTTAAGGCCTCGAGGGCGCCTGCCGCGCAGGGGGACACCCGGAAAGCCGCGGTTTTCGGGGCATTTCAGGGGGCCTGGCGCAGGGCGCGGGAACACCCCGGGAGCGGAAGGCGCGAACCATGATTCAAATTTGCAACATACGGGGGCTGGGAGGGGGACTTTGTGAAAGAATGGAACATGGGCGCTTGTGCGGCTTCACGGCGGGGCCGCGGAAGTCGCGTTCCAATATTGAAACATGGAACCACGCTAAAATTTCAGAAGCCCGAAATATGTTCCAAAATTGAACCATGCACGGCCGGGAAAGACCGGGCGCGTGCAAGAAAATGATCCTGAAAATAATTCTTTCAATAAATCCGCATGGATATTTTTTGGCACACGCCATGCAGATACCGGCGCATGCAACCAAATGTGTGCGACTCACGCACAAACAAGGGAGAGAGAACGATGGACGTTACCACCTGCGCATGCCAGTCCCCCCAGGAACAGCGGCTGGACCGCGAGATCGCCGGCAAGGAAAATATCTTCCGCAAGGACCATGCCCGCGTTTTCCGCCTGCTCGACCGTTTCTCGGGGCAGAAGCCGCGCATCGACATTGAGCGCGCCTACTATTTCACGCAGTCCATGAAGGAGACCGAAGGCCAGCCGCTGGTGCTGCGCTGGGCCAAGGCCCTCAAGCACATCGCCGAGAACATCACGGTCCATGTGCAGGACGACCAGCTGCTCCTCGGCCGCGCCGGCGCCATCGGCCGCTACGGCATCCTCTATCCCGAGCTTGACGGCGACTTCCTCGACATCGCGGTGCGCGACCTGCCCACCCGCGCCACCTCGCCGGCCACCATCGACCCCGAGGATGCCAAGAAGGTCATTGAGGAGATCGCCCCCTACTGGAAGGGCAAGACCTATCACGAGGCGCTCAACGCGGCGCTCCCGCCCGAGGTGCACAAGCTCACCTATGACGACCCCGAGGGCCTGATCTCGCGCTTCATCGTCAACGAGACCTCGTCCTTCCGCTCCTCCATCCAGTGGGTGCACGACTACGAGAAGATCCTCAAGCGCGGCTTCAACGGCATCAAGAAAGAAGCCCAGGAAAAGCTCGCCGCCCTCGACCCGCTGAGCGCCAAGGATGACCGCGAGAAGCGCCCCTTCCTCGAAGCCGTGATCATCGTCTGCGACGCCATCGTCCACTGGGCCAAGCGCCACGCCGAGCTCGCCCGCAAGATGGCCGAGACGGAGAAGGACCCGCAGCGCAAGAAGGAACTCCTGCGCATGGCCGAAAACGCCGAGCATGTGCCCGGCGAGCCCGCGCGCGACTTCTGGGAGGCCTGCCAGAGCCAGTGGTTCACCCAGATGTTCTCCCGCCTCGAGCAGAAGACCGGCACCACCATCTCCAACGGCCGCATGGACCAGTACTTCTATCCTTACTACAAGAAGGACAAGGAGGCCGGGAAGCTCACCGACCACGAGGCCACCGAGCTCATGGAGTGCATGTGGGTGGGCATGGCCGAATTCATCGACATGTACATCTCGCCCACCGGCGGCGCCTTCAACGAGGGCTACGCCCACTGGGAGGCCGTGACCGTTGGCGGCCAGACCCCGGACGGCCGCGACGCCAGCAACGAGCTCACCTACCTCATCCTCAAGTCCAAGCGCGAGTTCCCGCTGCACTATCCCGACCTCGCGGCCCGCATCCACTCCCGCGCGCCCGAGCGCTACCTGTGGGACGTGGCCGAGACCATCAAGGACGGCACGGGCTTCCCCAAGCTGATCAATGACGAGGAAGTGGTGCCGCTCTACGTCTCCAAGGGCGCCACCTTCGAGGAGGCGCTGGACTACGCCGTCTCCGGCTGCACCGAGGCCCGCATGCCCAACCGCGACACCTACACCTCGGGCGGCGCCTACATCAACTTCGCCGCCGCCGTGGAGATGGTGCTGCGCAACGGCCGCATGAAGAAATACGGCGACGAGCTTCTGGGCGTGGAAACCGGCGACCCGCGCGAATTCAAGACCTGGGAAGAGTTCTGGAACGCCTATGTCAAGCAGCACATGCTCTTCCTGAAGACCGCCTTCACGCAGCAGTACATCATCAACAAGCTGCGCGCCCAGCACTTCGCCCAGCCCATGGGCTCGGCCATGCACGACCTGTGCATGAAGCACTGCATCGACCTGCACCAGGAGCACATCCCCGAAGGCGTGGACCTGGGCTACTTCGAGTACATGGGCCTCGGCACCGTGGTGGACTCCCTCGCGGCGGTGAAGAAGCTGGTCTTTGAAGAGAAGAAGCTCACCATGGATCAGCTCATCAAGGCCATCGACGCCAACTTCGAGGGCTATGAGGACGTGCAGGCGCTCCTGCGCTCCGCGCCCTGCTATGGCAACAACGACGAGTATGCCGACGCCATCGGCCGCGACATCGACCGCCTCTCCGTGGAATACGGCAACAAGTATTCCATGCGCGACCTCGGCATGCACAACGACCTGCGCTATGTGCCCTTCACCTCGCATGTGCCCTTCGGCAAGGTGGTCTCCGCCACGCCCAACGGCCGCACCGAGGGCTTCCCGCTGTCGGACGGTTCCTCCGCCTCGCACGGCGCGGACGTGAACGGCCCCACGGCGGTCCTGCTCTCCAACTACAACACCAAGAACATGGGCATGCGCGACCGCGCGGCCCGCATGCTGAACATCAAGTTCACCCCCAAGTGCCTCGAGGGCGAGCAGGGCACGGAGAAGCTCGTCTCCTTCATCCGCACCTTCTGCGACCTGAAGCTCTGGCATGTGCAGTTCAACGTGCTGAACAAGGAGACCCTGCTGGCCGCCCAGCGCGACCCGGACAAGTACCGGAGCCTCATCGT
>CAMWVJ010000045.1 GCA_947177645.1 uncultured Desulfovibrio sp. | reverse complement strand
CATAGGTGATGAGCTGCGGCGGCAGATCCGGCACGGCGAGCGCGAAGGGCGCCTTTTCATCACAAAGGGTGTCGCCCGTGCGCGTGTTCTTGAGCTTGGCAACCGCCACCAGCGCGCCCGGGCCCACGGGCTCCTTGCACGGGGTCTGGTTCTTGCCCACGAGATAGAGCAGGTTGCCAAGGCGTTCGGTCTCGTCGCTGCGCATGTTCTTCAGGGTGGCGTCGCCATCGATGGTGCCGGAGAGGATGCGCAAGAGGGAGAGCTGCCCCGCGAAGGGGTCAGCCAGCGTCTTGAAGACGAAGCAGGCCACCGGGCCCTCGGGGTCGGCCGCGCGCTCCGAGCCGTCCACGCCCACGAAGGGCGGACGGTCGAGCGGGGAGGGGAGGAGCGCCTCCACCGCGTCAAGGATGCTCTTGCCGCCCTTGTTTTCCAAGGCCGAGCAGGTGAGCACGGGCACGAGCTCGCAGTTGCGCACGCCGGTGCGCAGGCCGGCCTGGAGGTCTTCCAGCGAGAGGCTGCCCTCCTCAAGGTATTTTTCCATGAGGACTTCGTCGCTCTCGGCGATGTTCTCCACCGTCACGTCGCGCAAGAGCGCCATGTCGTCGGCGAGCGAGGCCGGCATCTCCATCTCGGTGAGCTTGCCGTCTGGCCCGAAGCGCCAGGCCTTGCCGGAGAGCACGTCGGCAACGCCGGCGTATACGTCGCCCTCCATGATGGGCAGCTGGAGCGCCACGGGCTTGATGCCGAGCGCGGCCAGGCCGTCGAAGGCCATGTGGAAGTCCGCACGGTCGCGGTCGAGCTTGTTGATGACGGCGATGGCCGGCAGGTTCTCGGCGCGCACGAGGCTCCAGAATTTCTTGGTCAGCGGGCGCACGCCGTCCACGGCGTCCAGCACGAAGAGCACGCTGTCCACGCCCTTGAGCAGATATTCCATGTCGCCCGTGAAGTTGCCGTCGCCGGGCACGTCCACGAAGAAATGGCGGTCCTTGTTCCAGAGGAAGGTGGCGACGGCGGGCTGGATGGAGCCGCGGCGGCGCACTTCTTCGGGTTCGTAGTCAAGGCTCGTGGTGCCGTCCTCGATGGCCCCCATGCGCGTGATGGCGCCGGCATTGAAAAGGAGCATTTCAGCCAGGGATGTCTTGCCGCAACCGCCGGTGCCGACGAGCGCGTATGTGCGTTGGGTTTCCAAAGGGCTTGGCATGGTCTTCTCCCTTAAAAAATAACGGTATGCAGAAAATGGGGGCCGTCTACCTGATCCCTGATGACCATACAGGCATGCCGTGAAAAAGAAAAGGGGCGCACCCACGAGAAATGCCCGTTCGGGGGCGTAATTGCCTTGCGTCCCGGGCGGCATGGCCCTATATTGAAGCAATCCCTTTGTCGTTTCACGCCGGAATGAGGCCCGGCGGCCAGCAGTTCCGGGAGGATTCAGATATGGCATTCCCTGCTTTGCAGCTAGGCGACCTCGTGGCCAGGATTCCTGTGGTTCAGGGCGGCATGGGCGTTGGCATCTCCCTTTCCGGGCTTGCCTCCGCCGTTGCCAACCAGGGGGGCATCGGCGTCATCGCCGGCGCCATGATCGGCATGCGCGAGCCGGATGTGGCGAAAAACCCCATTGAGGCCAATGTGCGCGCGCTCCGCAACGAGATCCGCAAGGCGCGCGAGCTCTCGAACGGCATCATCGGCGTCAACATCATGGTGGCCCTCACCACCTTCAGCCAGATGGTGCGCGAGGCCATCGAGAGCAAGGTGGACGTCATCTTTTCCGGCGCCGGGCTCCCGCTCGACATGCCCCGGCACCTGCGCGAGCTCTGCGAGGTAAAGAAAGAGGAATTCAAGACCAAGCTCGTGCCCATCGTTTCTTCCGGGCGCGCGGCCACGGTCATCGCCAAGAAGTGGCTCTCCCGTTTCGGCTACCTGCCTGACGCCTTTGTGGTGGAAGGGCCCAAGGCCGGCGGCCATCTCGGCTTCAAGCGGGAGGATCTTGCAGACCCGGGCCACGCGCTCGAGGTGCTCGTGCCGGAGGTGGTGGAGGCCGTCAAGCCCCTGGAAGACGCGCACGGCCGCGCGGTGCCGGTCATCGCGGCCGGGGGCGTCTATACCGGCGCGGACATCAGGAAATTCCTCGATCTGGGTGCGGCCGGAGTGCAGATGGGCACGCGCTTCGTGGCGACGCACGAATGCGATGCCGACGACCGCTTCAAACAAAGCTATCTTGACGCGCGCGAAGAGGATGTGACCATCATCAGCAGCCCGGTCGGCATGCCGGGGCGGGCGCTGAACAACGGCTTTATCGAGGCGGCGCGCGAGGGCCTGAAAAAACCCTTCAAGTGCATTTTCCACTGCGTGAGCACCTGCCAGCAGGAAAAAACGCCCTATTGCATCGCGCAGGCCCTCATCAGCGCCATGCGCGGCAACCTTGACCGCGGCTTCGCCTTTTGCGGCGAAAACGTCTCGCGCGTGGATTCCATCGTTTCCGTGCGCGAGCTCATGGATTCGCTTGAGCGCGAGTACGACGAGGCGGGGGGCACGCCCGGGGGGACGACCGCCCCCGAAGAAGCGCCCAAGACCGACTGAGGGGGCAGGATGTACGCGCTCGAAGTGCTGAACCACGGCACGACGCTCACGGTGCGCCTCACCGGCGACGTGCTCATGGAGGATGTGGCCGCCTTCAACAAGGTCATGCGGGAGCACAGCAAGACCCCGGGCATCAGCCAGCTGGTGCTCGACCTCGGCGCGGCCGGCCGCATGGAGGTGGCGGGCCTCGGGGTGCTCGTGAGCCTGAATACCTCCATGCAGCGCTACGGGCGGCGCCTGGTGCTCCTGGGGCCGGCCCCGCATGTGACGGCGCTGTTGCAGAAGGCCGAGATCGAGGGCTTTTTCCCCACCTGCGAAAGCGAGGAAGAGCTCAGGAACTTCATCCCCGAAGCCTGCGCCCCGGCGGTGTGATGGCCGCCTTCCCTTGGCACCACGAAGCATGACTCCACGCCCATGTATGGACGGTACCTGTGCGTTACTACTTAAAGCATTACTTCAACCCTGATTTTGACCACCTGAGCGCCAAGCCGGGCGGCGGCGTGGGCACGGACGACAGCGCGGATCTCTACAGCCTTGGCTATGTGCAGAACGTCATAGCCGGGCAGATCCTGGCCGAGATCGTGCCGCTCGACGAGCTCGATGAAAAGCCGGACCCGCGCTTCATCCTCCAGACGCCGGACTTTCCCGCCGGCGCCAATACCCGGGTGGACCCGGCCTATCCCCGCTATCTTCTCGCGGCGTCCAAGGGCTATGTCTTTTACAATGAAGGCAAGATCACGGTCAAAAGCCTGCTCAATGTGCGCAAGGATGTGAGCTTCCACACGGGCAACATCTTCTTTGTGGGCGACATGGCCGTGCACGGCTCGGTGCGTTCCGGCTTTTCGGTGCAGGCCAACAACCTGCGCATCATGGGCATGGTGGAGGGCGGCGTGGTGCGCGCCCGGCGCGACCTCATGGTGGAGGGTGGCGCCCGGGGCGGCTCCGGCCAGCATTGCCTGTTGGATGCCGGCGGCAAGCTCCTCGTGCCCTTCCTGGAAAAGGTGGAGGCGCGCGCCCGCGGCAACATGCTCATCGACAAGTACTGCCTCTACAGTACGGTCTACGCCGGGGCGAACATGGTCGTCCGCGGCCAGCTGTACGGCAGCACGGTGAACGCCTATGGCAGCGTCCATGTGGGGACGCAGCTCGGCAACCGCGCCGGCGTGCCCACCAAGGTCTATCTCGGCTATGACCCGCTCAATATCCGCCATCTGGAAAAAATCGACCAGATGATCGCCACGCTCTCCCAGGCCATCACCCACCTGAAGGCCGTGGCCGGGCACCTCCCGCCGGACGCCAGCGAGGCCTCGCGCAAGCTCGCGCGCCTCACCGCCCAGCGCGAAGTCATCATGCGCCGCCGCACGGAGCTGTGGTCGCACCTTTCGCAGGACGAGAACAATCTGCAAAACTGCCGCCTCATGGTGGCCGGCATCGTCCATCCCGGGGTGGAGATCTCCATCGGCAGGGCCTTCATGATGGTGGAACGGCCGTATGAAAACGTGCTTTTCCGGCTCTGCTACAATGACATCGTGGTGGAGCCGCTGCCCGCAAAGGCTGCCCAGTGAAGGCTGGGGACGGCGCGGAACGGCGCTATGAAGCCGTAGCGGCGCCCGGGGACGCGGGAAGGCCCGCCGACATCATCGCCCATGAGATGGGCCGGAGCCTCGCCATGCTCGGGCCTGGCGGCCCGCGGCGCGAACTCACGCCCGTGGAGACCTTCCTCAAAGAACAGGCCGGCAACGGCGAGGGAGCCGTGCTCCCCGTCCTTTTGGGCGCGGGCCTCGGGCATGCGCTCGGGCGCCTGCTTGAGGCCTGGAGCGGCCCGCTCGCCGTGGTGGACAAGGAGGCGGAGCTCGAAGCGCTCACCGGCACCCTTGCGGCCCTCCCCGAGGCCAGCCGGGAGCGCCTTCTCGTAGTGGACGAAGGTGAGCCTGCGGCGGCGCTCGCCGAGCTCACCCGCTGGCAGCTCGCCCATGGCGGCAAGCCGCTTGTGCCGGTGCCGCTCGCCTTTTACCAGCGTCTCGACAAGGCCTATTATGGTACTGTGCGCGACAGCCTCAACGCCAGCGCGCGCTATGATTTCTGGAGCCGCGCTGTCCGGCCGCGCTTTCGCGGCGCCAAGCCCCGCGTCCTTCTGCTGACGAGCAAGTATTTCCTCATGGGCGAGCTTGAGGGCGCCTGCCGCAAGCTCGGCATCGACTATCAGCTCGTGTCGGTGGGCGAAGGCGAGGTGGCGCAGGACGCCTTCGTGCGCCAGCTGCTTGAGGCCGTGCTTTCCTTCAGGCCCGACTGCTGCCTCACGCTCAACCACATGGGCGTGGACGTGGAAGGCGTGCTCATGGACCTGCTGGCCAAGCTCCAGCTGCCGCTCGCCTCATGGTTCGTAGACAATCCGCACCTCATCATCCATCTCTATACCCGCTGTGTGAGTCCGTGGACGACCCTGTTCACATGGGACGCCGACAATGTGCCGAGCCTCGAGGCCGCGGGCTTCGAGCATGTGCGCTACCTGCCCCTGGGGACGGACCCGGAGCGCTTCGCGCCCACGCGCAAGGCCGTGCCCGAAGCGTGGAAGGCCGATGTGTCCTTCGTGGGCAATTCCATGCTCTACAAGGTGGGAGGGCGCCTCAAGCAGGGCCACTTCCCGCGGGAGCTGCTCCTGCCCTTCCGGGAGGTCTCGCAAGCCTTTGCGCACAGCGAATTTCGCAGCGTGGCGGATTTTCTCTGCCAGCGCTTCCCCAAGGTATATGACGGCTACCTGCTCCTGCCTGACAATGAGGCGCGGCTTGCCTATGAGACCGCCATCACCTGGCAGGCGACGCGCCTGTATCGCAATGATTGCGTCCGGCGCCTTTTGCCCTTCCGGCCGCTCATCGTGGGCGACGGCGGCTGGAAGATAGAGTTCAGGGATGCCGTCCCCCAGCCACGCTACATGGGCGAGCTCAGCTATTACACGCAGCTCCCTGCCTTTTACGGGCATTCGGCCATCAATTTCAACAGCACGAGCAAGCAGATGAAGGGCGCGGTCAACCAGCGCGTCTTCGATGTGCCCGCGGCTGGCGCCTTCGTGCTCACCGACTGGCGCCCGCAGATGGAGCAGCTTTTCACCCCGGAGGAGATGGCCTGCTACCGCGAGCCGGACGAGATCCCCGAGCTGGTGCGCCGCTATCTGGATCACCCGGACGAGCGCCAGCGGCTCGTCACGGCGGGGCGCCGCCGGGTGCTCGCCTGTCATACCTGGGCGCACCGCCTGGAGACCTTGCTCGCCGAAATGCGCGCCATATATGGCACTCCTGCGGCGGCGGGTCCCAAGGCGGCAGGATGAGCGCCGACCCTGTCCTCGTCCTCCAGCTCAGGCGCATGGGGGATCTCATCCTCACCTTCCCCCTGCTCTTGGAGCTCGGGCGCCGCTATCAGGGCCACCCGCTCTGGGTGGCGGCCGACACGCGCTTTTTTCAGGAGCTCATGCCGCTCGCGCCGCAGGCCGTCTTTTTCCCGCCGGAGCACCTGCCGGCCCTGGCCGAGCGCCGCTATGCCGCGGCCATCAACCTTGACAGCCGGGTGGACGCCGCGGCCTGCATGGCGAAGCTCACCGCCCCCCTCAAGCTCGGCCCCGTGGCCGAGGGCGGCGCCTTGCGCGTCAAGGGCTTCTGGCAACTGTACCGCACGGCGCTCACGCGCAACAACCGCCACAATGCCTTTCACTGGGCCGACCTGCACCGGCTGGACGTGCTGCCGCCGGGCTCCCCGTGGCCATCACCGGAAGCGCGCCCGGAGCGTGTCAGGGAAGGGCGCGTGGGCCTCGTGCTCGGCGCGAGCGAACCCGCCAAGCGCCCGGACGCCCGCTTCTGGGCGCGCCTCGCCGGGCGCCTTGTGCGCTCGGGCCTGGTGCCGGTCTTTCTCGGGGGGCCGGCCGAGCGCGAACTGGGTGAGGAGGTGGGACGGCTTGCCCGGCTGCCACAGGCCAACCTTTGCGGCCGCCTGTCCCTGCGCGAGGTGGCGGCGGTCATGCGCGGCCTTGACCTTTGCATCACCCCGGACACCGGCCCCATGCACCTTGCGGATTGGCTGGGTGTGCCCGTGCTCAACCTCTCCATGGGGCCCGTGCACGCCCGGGAGACAGGGCCGGTCTCGCCGGGGCAGTGGGTGCTGCGCGCGGCCATGAGCTGCGTGGGCTGCTGGAGCTGCCAGCGGCACCGCCTCGCCTGCAAGGCGGCGTTCAGCGCCGAGGCCGTGGCGCGCGCCGTCCACGCCGTGCTGGATCATCCGAAAGACATCTCAGGCGATGCGGAGTGGCCGGGCTTGCAGTTGCTGCGCACAGGCCGGGACGAATTCGGGTTGCACACCCTCGACCCGGTGGGGTCTGATCCCTCGGTCGACCGCCTGCTGGAAGATTTCTGGCAGGGAGCTTTTCTTGCGTTTTCGTCGCCGGCATTTGCGCCCCTGCTTGAGCGCCGCGCCGAAGCGCTGCGTGAGACGCAGCCGGTGCTCGCTGGCCGTCTGCGCGCGGGCGTTGACCGGCTGCTCACGGGATGGACCAAGCGCGGGGGCGCGCCGCTGCCAGAGGATTTCTGGCTCTCGCAGCCGCCCCTGCTGCGCATCTTCGCCGGGCACGCGCAGATGGCGCTCCAAAATGAGGACTATTCCCGGGGCGCTTGGCGATCCGCGCTGGAGCGCGCGGAACAGCTGCACACGGCGCTGGCCTGAGCTTGGCCTGCGCCCACCTAGTCCCGCTTGTCCCTTCTGGCGGAACTCTCCCGCAGATCGGGCGCGCGCCGGATTTCAGGATGCGGGCCAGAGGAGAAGGTTGGGACGCGCAGGGGCCGTGCCGTCGCCTCGTCCCTCTCTTCTTCTTTTCCCGCCTGCCATAGCGTTGCGTCACTTCCGTCAAGGCTCGACAGAAGCGCCGCTGGCAATTTTTTGCCCAGAAGGGCGGAGAACTCGTCGCTGTCGCAGGCATCGGCGATGGCGGGCGCAACTCCCTGACGGGCGAGGCTTTGCCAGAGCTTGAGCGTGGCTATAGCCTCCCCGGCATCCCCTACTGGCGTGGGGAGGGCCATGCCCTGCCGCCAGTCCCGGTCTGAAATGCGCGAGGGCATGGCGGGGATCTCCCGGCCGGCCGGGCCGGTGGCCAACGGGCGGATAAAGACCTGCCGCCCGTCCGGGCTCGCCGTCCATTCCAGATCCTCCAGCGGAAAGGCCCTGAATGCACGGGCGCCGAGCCGGCGCCGGCACAGGACGGCCGTGCCGTTCTCCTCGTCCAGCAGCAACAGCGGGGGCGCCCCATGGCGCACCGCGGCGAGCAGCCCCAGCCCGGCGAAAATGCAGGCGCCGCCCCCCGCCAGCGCCGGCGGCAGGGCTTTCTGGGTGCCCACGAGCAGCAGGAGCACCCCGAAGGCGACGAAGGCCG
>CAMWVJ010000044.1 GCA_947177645.1 uncultured Desulfovibrio sp. | reverse complement strand
GCGCTCCCGGCCGCGGCGTCCGCCCTTGCCAACTGGCCGCGGAAATCATAAACTACCCGTTTGCGCCCGCCTTCTTCACCGCATCCTGCCGCGGGCGCGCCGCAAGCAAGGGGTGGACGGCCATGCGCCACAAGGGCCCGCACATTTCCATCGCGCCTGACCATGTGGTCAACCGCATCCTCAAGATCAACGCCGACGATTTCGCCGAATGGCCGGAATCTGTCCGCAATCTCGCCATCAGCATCGCCGAGGAGCTGTTCCTCGTCGCCTATAATCCCTTCATCGACGCCGAGCTCGTGCGCGAGAGCGTGCGCGGCTCTTTCGAGCGCGAATCCGTGGCGCTCGCCCACTATTACGCCACGGCCATCAGCGAAGGCATCACCATGTTCTGGTCCGCCTACGAGGCGGAAACGGCCTTCCGCGAAAAGCTGCTCGACGCGCTTTCCGACATCTTCCCCGAGGAGTGCATCCGCAGCGCGCCCGCGGACCTTGTGGAAAACGCCACCGACGCCACCGACCTGCGCATGGAGCTGCCCCTCCTCGTGGTGGAGCCGGACAATGCCGAGCAGGTGGCCGCGCTCGTGCGGCTCGCCAATGACATGAAGTTCGCGCTCATCCCGCGCGGCGGCGGCTCGGGCATGACCGGCGGCGCCGTGCCCGCGCGCAAGCGCGCCGTGGTCGTGAGCATGACGCGGCTCACGCGCATCGGGCCCATCGACCTCGAGGCCATGACCGTCACCTGCGAGGCGGGCGCCCTCACCCAGCAGGTCATCGACGCCGTGGCCGCGGCGGGGGCGGTGTTCACGGTCGACCCGGCCTCCAAGCAGGCCTCGTCCATCGGCGGCAATGTGTCAGAAAACGCGGGCGGCCCCAGCGCCTTTGAATACGGCACCACCCTCGACAACCTGCTCTGGTGGAAGATGGTCACGCCCACGGGCGAGATCATCACCGTGGAGCGCGAGGATCACCCGCGCCACAAGATCCTCCCGGACGAGACCGCGGTGTTCGCCGTCAAGGACGTGAGCGGCGGCGTGCGCAATGTCGTGCACCTGCGCGGCGACGAGATCCGCCTGCCCGGTCTCGGCAAGGACGTGACCAACAAGGCCCTGGGGGGCCTGCCCGGCATGCAGAAGGAGGGCGTGGACGGCATCATCACCGAGGCCTGCTTCGTCATCCACAAGAAGCCGAAGCACTCGCGCGTCATGGTGCTGGAATTTTTCGGCCGCTCCATGCACCCGGCGGCGCTCGTGGTGCGCGACCTCGTGGCCCTGCGCAACCGCATCCGCGAGGAGGGCGACTACGCCCACCTTTCGGCGCTGGAGGAATTCAACGCCAAGTACGTGCAGGCCATCGAGTACAAGCGCAAGTCGCAGAAGTTCGAGGGGCTGCCCATCTCGGTCATCATCCTCCAGGCCGACGGCGACGACCCCTACCTGCTCGACAAGTGCGTGGCCGACATCGTGAATGTTGCCGAGGCACAGGACAACGTGGACATCATCGTGGCGCGCGACGCGAAAGAGGCCGACCTCTTCTGGGAAGACCGGCACCGCCTGTCGGTCATCGCCCGCCGCACCTCGGGCTTCAAGCTCAACGAGGATGTGGTCATCCCCATGCAGCGCATCCCGGATTTCGCGCTCTTCCTCGAGCAGCTGAACCTCGAATACGCGGCCCGCGCCTACCGCCACGCCCTGCAGGAGGTGGGGCGCCTCCCGGGCTTCCCCATGGAGGACAAGGCCTTCAACGAGGAGTTTTCGAGGACGGCCAGCGCGGCCTCGGGCGACGTTTCGGCCACCGAGCTTTCGGACAACGAGCTTTGGGCGAGAGGGGCCGCCTACCTCGACGGCTTCGCCCAGGCCTACCCGCACCTCGCCAAAAAGATCGACGCCATCCGCGCCCACATGGAGGCGAGCCGCATCATCATCGCGAGCCACATGCACGCGGGCGACGGCAACTGCCATGTGAACATCCCGGTCAATTCCAACGACGCCCGCATGCTGGAAGAGGCCGAGGAGGCCGCGGCCCGCGTCATGGCCGAGTGCCAGGAGATGGGCGGCGAGGTCTCGGGCGAGCACGGCATCGGCATCACGAAGATCTCGTTTTTCGCGCCGGACAAGATGGAGGCCCTGCGCCGCTTCAAGGAGCGCGTGGACCCGCGCGATGTCATGAACCCGGCCAAGCTCGTGCACCGGGAGCTGCCCGTCAGGCCCTTCACCTTTTCCTTCAACCGGCTCATCAACGACATCCGCGAGAGCGGCCTCCCCGACAAGGAAACGCTCATCAGCCTGCTCTCGGCCATCCAGATGTGCACGCGCTGCGGCAAGTGCAAGCTCGTCTGCGCCATGAGCTATCCCGAGCGCTCCATGCAGTACCACCCGCGCAACAAGAACATGGTGCTCGGCATGCTGCTGGAGGCGGTGTATTATTCGCAGATCAACACCGGCCGCATCGACGAGCGTCTGTTGCGCGAGCTGCGCGGCCTTGTGGAGCACTGCACGGCCTGCGGCCGCTGCACGGCCAACTGCCCCATGAAGATCCCCTCCGGCGAGGTGGCGCTCTCCCTGCGCGGCATGCTCGACCACGAGGGCGCGGGCGGCCACCCCATCAAGGAGCGCGCCCTCACCTGGCTTGTGCGCGACATCCCGGCGCGCGTGCCCAAGGCCGCCAAGCTGGCCTCGGTGGGCCAGAAGATGCAGAACCGCGTGCTCGACTTCGTGCCCCAGGCCTGGCAGCGGCGCATGGAAAACCCGCTCTTTTCCGGGCGCGGCCCCAAGACCGGCTATACCAATCTGTATGAAGCGCTGAAGCTCAACCGCGGCTCGGTCTTCGTGCCGGCGGACGAGGCTGGGCCGGAGATGGTGGAGGTCGCGGTGGAGGAGGTCGCGGCGGAAGCGCTTGCGGAAAACGCGGCGCAGGACGTGACGGCGGCTGCGCTGGCGGAAACCTCCGCCGAAACCTCGCCCGAAGCCGGGGGCGCCGGCGCGGAAGCCGCCCCGGAAACGCTCCCCGGCGGGGGCCGCGAGCTCGCGCTCTATTTCCCGGGCTGCGGCGGCGCGCTCTTTTATGACCGCATCGGCATGTCCTCCATCATGCTCATGCTCAAGGCCGGCATCGCCGTGGCCGTGCCGCCGAGGCACCTGTGCTGCGGCTTTCCGCTGCTGGCCGCGGGCATGGACACGGCCTTTGAGGACAATCTCGCCCAGAACCGCCAGTACCTCGCCTCCATGCTGCGCAGCCTCGCCCGCCAGGGCTTCGACTGCCGCTGGCTGGTCACGGCCTGCGGCTCCTGCCGGGACGGGCTCGAGCGGCTGAAGCTCACCGAGATGTTCCCGGGCCTTGAGCACCGCGACGTGAGCCAGCTCGTGCTGCCGCGCCTGCCCGAACTTCAGGCGCAGGGGGAGGGCAAGGACGCGGCGCCGGAAAACGCGGACGCGGACGTGCTCTATCACGCCTCCTGCCACTGCGAGTGGGCGGACGTGAACAAGATCAAGGGCCAGCGCCAGCTCGTGAAAGCCCTCAAGGACTTCTCGGGCCGAAGCGTGACCATGAGCCCGGGCTGCTGCGGCGAATCCGGCATGGGCGCCATGACCTCCCCCGAGATCTACAATCTCCTCCGCCAGCGCAAGCGCGAACGCCTCGAGGGCGCCTTTGCGGACGGCGTGGACGGCCCGGTCATCGTGGGCTGCCCCTCGTGCAAGATCGGCATCGGCCGCACCCTGCTCGCCATGCGCGACAAGAGGCCGGTCTTGCATGTGGCCGAATGGCTCGCCGGGCTCATGGACGGCGAGGACCGCCGCCAGACCTTCCGCAAGCGCGTCAACGAGAGCCGGGGCGAGATCCGCGCCGTCAGGCTGTGAGGCGCCCCGCGCCTGAGGCCCCGCTGCCGGAGACCGGCCGCGCCCGTTGGCGCTTCGTCCGCGCGCTCGCGTGGCTCGCTCTTCTCGCCGGCCTCGCGCCCTTCGTCTGGGCGCTGGGCTTCTGCTTTCCGCGCGGCGATGACTTCGATGAAGTCACCCGCGCCATGTTCCTCTTCGACCTTCCCGGCGGCCTCTACGAGGTCGGCCGCGAATGGCTGACTTGGAGCGGCCGCTACACTTACCACTTTCTCGCGGTGTTCCTCGGCAAGGCCGGCGAGCTCCGACTCGCCGCGGGCCTCGTCTGCGGCGCGGTGCTGGCGCTCCACGGCGCGGCCTTTTACGGCTTCGCCCGTGCGGCCGGGGTGTGCCGGCGCGACGCCGCCCCCCTGGCCCTGCTGGCCGTGCTGGCCCTCTGCGCCTGCACCGGCTTTCTCCCCGGTTTCTACATGCTCTCGGAAGCCCTGACCACGGGCTTGCAGTCCGCCGCGGCCCTGCTGTTTTTCTGGAGCCTCTGCGCCCTGTGGGAGCGCTGCGCGGCTTCAGCAGTTGGCGCACCCGCGATGCCCGCGCTGCGCCGCTCCCGGCGCCGAGCCAGCCTGCTCGGCGTGCTCGCCGTGGGCGTGTTCGAGCATGCGGCGCTCGCCGTGCTTTCAGGCGCATGTATCGCCTGCGCCCTCGCCTGGTTCCATGACCGGCGAGGGCAGGTGCGCTTCGCGGCCGGGCGCTTGCGCGTCTTTATCGGTGTGGGCCTCTGGTGCGCGGGCGCCCTGCTCCTTTCTTTTCTTGCGCCCGGCAATTTCGCCCGCAGGGCCGCGCGCGGCATCGACGCGGAGACCGTGGGGCGCCAGCTTGCGGCGCTCCCGTCGGACTGGCTCCACGCGCTCGGCGCCTTCGCCGGGAGCCTCTGGCCCGTGGCGATGCTCCTGCTGGTGCTTCTCCTCCTCTTCCTGCGCCGCCGCGAAAAGCCGGTTCTTGCGCGGCCGGACGCCTTGCTCCTTGCCGCGCTTTGCCCGGCCGTCTTCTGCCTGTTCAGCCTGGCGCTCGGCGCCCTACACGCCGTAAGCGACATGCCGCTCCCGAGCCATCCCAAGCTCGCGGCGAGCCTCGGCCTGTACGCGGCGTGCGCCCTGGGCTTCACGGCCTTCGCCCTGCTTGATGCCCTGCCGGGACTTACCGGCCCCCGGCCTCTTTCGGCCCTGCTCACCGGGGCCGTGCTGCTCATGCTCTGCGTGACCAGCGGCAACTTCCAGGGCAGCTTGCGCACGGCCGTCAACGGCGACATGGCGCTCTATGCCGAAACCATGGAACGGCGGGACGCCTGGCTGCGCCACGAGGGGGCGCGCTCGCCGTGGCAGGGGAAGTACCGCTTCGGCCTTGCGGGCGAAGTGCTCTATCCCGGCTCGCGCGGGCGCACGCTCAGGCCCGGCGCCCCCGTGACCCTCGTCTGCCAGTGGCGGCGCTCGGTGCTTCCGGTCTGGAGCTTCGGGGGCCTGCCGCCAAAGCCGGCCGCGTGGCCCAACCAGTGGGTCGCCTGGATGTACGGCCTTGAGGCCGTGGCCAGCGCCCGCCCCTCGCCGGCGCCGGCCGTGGCCGCGGTTGTGGGGCGTGCGGCCGCGCCTGGCGGCGCTCCTGATGGCCCGCTGGAACTGCGCCTGCCGGCCGAGGCGCGGCGCCTCGGGCTTACGGGCGCGTGGCGCGTCAACGCTCAGGGCGGCCCGAACCCCACCTTTGCGCTCGACTGGCTGGTGCTCGAAAGCGAAAAACCGCTGCCAAAAGAGGTGGGCGTGCTGGCGCCGAGCCCGCTTTCCCGGGCGCGCATGGCGCCGCTCTGGGTACAGGCATGGCTGTTGCGCGAGGCCGAAGCCGGCGCGGGCGCTCTTGCCCGCTGGAGCGGGCCGGAACTCGCCTTCCATCCGGCCGCCTGGCGCGGGAAAGAGGCTCCCGCAGGCATGTTCCGCTACGCCTTCCCGCTCGGGCCGGCTGCGCCGCTGGCGCTGGGCGAGCCCGGGCCCGGGGAGTGGCCGGCCGGCCTCTTCCTGCGCCTCAATGGCGCCGGTCTTCTCAAGCTCGCGCCGGCCGGGGCCGTCCTCGACAGCGGCCTTGAAAGCGGATAGGTTCAGGCATGTTCGATTTTGACATTTCCCAGGCCCTGCGCCTGCTCGCCATCGCCTTCGTGCCCGCCTTGCTCGGCATCATCCTTCACGAAGTCGCCCACGGCTGGGTGGCCGAGCGCTGCGGCGACCCCACGGCGCGCCAGCTCGGGCGGCTCACCCTCAATCCCCTGCCGCATATCGACCCCGCGGGCCTCGCCGTTTTCGGGCTCACCAGCCTTTCCGGCGCCTTCGTATTCGGCTGGGCCAAGCCCGTGCCGGTGGACCCGCGCAATTTCCGCAATCCCCACCGGGACATGATGCTGGTGGCCCTGGCCGGGCCCATGACCAACTTCGTGCTCGCCGTGGCTTTCGGGCTCGGGCTGTGGGCGGCCGTGCATGTGCTCCCCTTCGCCGAGCTGCGCACAAGCCAGGTCTACATTTTCGCCCTGTCCTCGCTCCAGGCCGGGGTGGTCATCAATTTCGGCCTTGGCTGGCTCAACCTGCTGCCCATCCCGCCGCTGGACGGCAGCAAGATACTGGCCTATTTTCTCCCCGGCGAGTGGGCGTGGCGCTACATGAACCTCGGGCGCTACGGCTTTGTCATCCTGCTCGTCCTTCTGGCCACCGGCCTGCTCGGCAAGCTGCTCGGGCCGCTCGTGAGCCAAAGCAGCCTCGGGCTGCTCGGCCTTTTGGGCTTCTGACGCCGGCCCCAAACCCCCCAAGCGCACAAAGGACGCACCATGAGCGAAAAACCGCGCACCGTCTCGGGCATGCGGCCCACCGGGCCGCTCCATCTGGGCCACTATTTCGGCGTGCTCAGGAACTGGATCGACCTGCAGGAGCGCGAACAGGCCTTCTTTTTCGTGGCCGACTGGCACGCGCTCACGAGCGACTATGCCGACCCCTCGGCCATCCGCCGCAATATCGACGAAATGGTCAAGGACTGGGTGGCCGCCGGCCTCGACCCGGAAAAGTGCGTCATCTTCCGCCAGTCGGATGTCAAGGAGCACGCCGAGCTCTCGCTTCTGCTCTCCATGATCACGCCCGTCTCCTGGCTGGAGCGCAACCCCACCTACAAGGAACAGCAGCAGCAGATCAGCAACAAGGACCTCGGCAACGCGGGCTTTCTCTGCTACCCCGTGCTCATGGCCGCGGACATCCTCATGTACCGCCCCCACGGGGTGCCCGTGGGCGAGGACCAGCTGCCGCACATGGAGCTCACGCGCGAGATCGCGCGCCGCTTCAACTACCTCTACGGCGAGACCTTCCCGGAGCCGCAGGCCCTGCTCACGCCCGCGGCCAAGTGCCCGGGCCTCGACGGCCGCAAGATGTCCAAGAGCTACGGCAACGGCATCTCGCTTTCGGAACCCATGGACAGCATCCGCGACAAGGTGCGCGGCATGTTCACGGACAAGGCGCGGCTGCGCAAGTCCGACCCCGGCGACCCGGACATCTGCAACCTCTTCCCCTACCATGTGCTGCTCTCAAGCCCGGAGGAGCAGATGGAGATCCGGCGCGGCTGCACCTCGGCGACCCTGGGCTGCGTGGACTGCAAAAAGATCTTTCTCAAGAATCTCGCGGCCTTCCTGGAGCCATTGCAGGAACGGCGCGCGAAGCTGGATGACAAGGCCGTGGCGGACATCCTCGCCCGGGGCGGCGAGCGGGCGCGGGCCTTTGCGGCCACGACCATGAACGCCGTGCGGGAAAAGATGGGGCTGTAGGGCGTGCGCTTTGCCGGCATCGACTACGGCCTCGCCCGCACGGGCCTCGCCGTTTCCGACCCGGAAGGGAAGGTGGCCTTTCCGCTCGCCACCTTCCGCCTCGAGGATTTCGCCGGCCGCTCGGCCCTGCTCGACGCGCTGGCGGAGCGCATCCGGGAGGAAGGGGCCGGGGCCGTGGTCATGGGGCTGCCCCTGCTTCTGGACGGCGGCGAGAGCCTGACCACCCGCCAGGTGCGCAACGTGACGGGCCGGCTCAAGCGGCGGCTTGAGCTCCCCATCTACTATATTACGGAAATGCTCTCTTCCGAGGAGGATGAGCAGGACCTGCGCGAGGCCGGCCTTTCT
>CAMWVJ010000043.1 GCA_947177645.1 uncultured Desulfovibrio sp. | reverse complement strand
CCGCATCCAAAAGATAGCTACTGGCCAAGATAGCTACTGGCCGCGCGTGGCGGGTGCCCGCAGGCAGACCAGGCTCCCCTCGGGGAGCGCCTGTGCATCGGGCAAGGTGAGTTCCAGGCTGCCTTTGCGCCATTGCTCC
Source organism: uncultured Desulfovibrio sp. (assembly GCA_947177645.1). Classification (GTDB taxonomy): domain Bacteria; phylum Desulfobacterota; class Desulfovibrionia; order Desulfovibrionales; family Desulfovibrionaceae; genus Desulfovibrio. The sequence goes on along the minus strand of CAMWVJ010000043.1, from coordinate 7,882 downwards.
ACGCGGGCCTCGCCGATGGCCGCGCCGTCCGCGTCCAGCACCGGGCAGAGCGTACCGGGCCGCGGGGTCATGGCCTTGGCCGCAAGGCACCAGAGGCGCAGGCCCGCGCCCGCCGGGACCGCGCGGTAGACCTCGCTGCACCCGAGTTCGGCCAAAAGCCGCACATGACGCCGGCCGAAGGCGTAGGTGCCGCCGCCGAGGAGCACGCCCAGGCCGCCGCAGATGGCCGCGAGCACAAAGGGATTCACATCGAGCAGGCGCCGGAGGAAGGAAAGCGAGGCGTTGCGCCGGGCGGCGGCGCTCTCGTGGACGATGAGGGTATAGACCTGCGGCGCCTGGCCCACGGCGCCGCGAAATGTGACGCGCAGGCCGTAAGTGCCCGGCGCGGCATCGGGCTCGGCCCGGACCTCGCCGCGCCACATGCCGTTGCCGAACCAGTAGCCGGTGAAAAAGCCTTCGAGGGTGAAGCGCAGGGGCGCGTCCGGCGGGCTCAGGCGAGCCACGAGGTCGCTGGAGACGGGATTTTTCAGCGCCGCCGGCCCAGAAAGAGTCAGGCCCTCGCCGGGCAGAAGCTCAAGCTGGTTGGTGCCCGCGCGCATCTCGGCCAAAAGGCCGTCAAAGAGCCCGAGCAGGGCCACGGCGAGCAGGATGCCGCTCACAAGGCCGAGGCTGTGCTGCCGCTTGCGGGCGAGCGCGGCGGCCTGCCAGAGACGGGGGTCGAACTCGAGTCGCATGGAGGCCGCGGGCACGGTCAGCGCGCGGGCGCCATGCGGGAAGCCTCGTCGAGGACGCGCCAGCGCACGAGCTGCGGGCCCTTGCGCGGCAGTTCCACAAGGCTCTCGAATTCAGCGGGGAAGTGGCGCCGGATGCGGCGCGTGAGGAGGTATGCCGCGCCCCAGAGCGGGATGGTGATGCCGAAGAACCAGGCGCAGAACACGGCCTCCGAGGGCCACGCCGAAGGCAGGGCGGCCTCGCGCATGGCGAAGAAGAGCGCGCCCACCATGAGCACATTGGCGAGGATGCGGATGATGCCCGCATAGAGCGACTGCTTGTAGCTGTTCATGCGCCTCCCGGGCGCTTGATGGATCATGCGGGCCGCGCGGGGCCGCAGTCCACGGCCCCGCGCGGGAGGGTATCACTAGCGGGTGAAGATGCTCGTCTTGGAGACGTTCATGAAGCGGATGGCCTGGTTCTTGTTCTCCTTGCGGAAGGCGATGCGCGCCTCGTCGCCGGCCGTCCAGACATATTCCGGCAGGTCGATGTCGCTCTCGGGCACCTTGAAGGTCACGATGGACTCGAGCCTCGGGGAATACACGGTCACGGTGCAGGCGGCCTTGTCCACGATGGGGAACTTCTTGCCGGCCGCGGCCTTGGCGCTGACGCCCTTCTGCACGTTGACGAACTCGACGGGCATTTCCTTGACCTTCTGGTCGTCGCGGTCATAGTAGAGCATCATGCCCTTGTCCATCTCGAGCATGAGGCGGCCGCCCTCCACGGGGGCCGGGCCCATGTCGCGCGGGTCGGTGGGCAGCTTGAAGGTGTGGACGCCGCCGCTGTAATGCGGGTTGTGCTGGTCAAGGGTGGTGTCCACCACCATGGTGATGGTCTTGTTGGCTTCGTCATAGCCCACGGTGCGGCCCTGTTCCACGCCGCCGTCAAAGTCGCAGGCGGCCAGCGCGAAGGAGAGGACCAGCACCAGCGAAAGCAGCAAACTCCGAATTTTCATGGCGTTCTCCTCCTAGTTGCCGGCGGCCTGTTGCTTCTTGGCGGCCAATTCCGCCTTGGCGCCCTGCACCATGCGCACGGCGATGTAAATGGAGATGGCGCTCACGAAGCCGAGCACTTCCACGGTGGCCAGCGGGCCGAGCAGCCAGCCCCAGGACGGGAATTCGGCCTGGAGGAGCTTGAGCACGACGGACATGAGGCAGCCGAGCACGGCCAGGCCGAACACGAAGCGGATGCCGTAGCCCTTGACGTACTTGGTGGCGACCACGCCGATCTGCGCGCCGATGGCCGCGCCGCAGAGCATGATCAGGGCGGCCATCAGCTCCACGCGGCCCTTGTAGGCGTAGGAGGCCGTGCCGTAGAGGCCGGAGATGGCCACTTCAAAGAGGTCGGTGCCGACGGCGAGGTGCGTCGGGCAGCCCACGAGGTAGACGAGGGCGGGCATGCGGATGAGGCCGCCGCCGATGCCGAGGATACCGGCGAGCCAGCCGGTGAAGAGGCTCACCGTGATGGGCAGCCACGCGGAACAGGTGATGCCCGCGTTCTTGAAATGCACCACAGGCGGGATGTGGATGGCCTGGAGCTTGCTCGCCCAGTCCACGCCCACGGCGGCCTTGTCAAGTTCCTTGTGCTGGGCCGCGGCTTCGCGCTCCTTCTTGCGGCGCAGCCACACGTCATGGAAGACGAGCCAGGCGAGCAGCACGAGCAGCACCACATAGAGCCAGCGGACGACCTTGTCCACCGAGCCGATGCGCTCGAGCCACATGACCATCTGGGCGCCGATCTCCACGCCCACCACAGTACCGATGAGCATGGTGATGCCGAGCAGGTAGTCCACATTACCGAACTTGCCGTGGCGCATGGTGGAGATGAGCGACTTGCCCGCCATCTGGGCCACGTCCGTACCGATGGCGAAAGCCATGGGGAAGCCGAGGATGTTGAGGCCCGGCGTGACCATCCAGGCGCCACCCAGGCCGAAGAAGCCGCCGATGATGCCCACGCCGAGACCGAGAATGATCAGGCCGGGCCAGAAAATCATCACGCCGGAAATGGGCATCAAGATATACAGCCAGTCCATGAGTGCCTCCTTTCCGGGCTACTTTTCCGCCAGTTCGCGGTGTTTGAGGTCGATGCCGATGTGCGACATGACGATATCGGCGAGCCAGCCGAGAATGCAGCCGATGATGGGGATGATGACCATGGTCATGATGGCGAAGAGCAGGTGGCTCTCGTTATACATTTCGGCCCACCAGTAAAGGATGCCGTCGAGCTTGCGGGTGTCGGCCACGATGACGACATCGGCTTTCTTCTTGGCGGCAAGGGCGATTGAAGGCATCAGGGCGGGCAAGACGAGCGCGCAGCCCAAGATCCAGGTCCACAGTCGGCGCAGTTTCCTCATGACATCCTCCAGCGGAAAGGGGAATCCAAGGAATGGAGGCATCCCGCACACAACGGCAGGGGGGCCTCGCGCCAGGATGGGGACGCGGCGCGAACCGTGGCGGTACTTCCATTCTGCCACAAAATCCTAAGCCTAGTGCCAGCCTTATACCCGGATGTGAAAATAATGGCAAGCCCGTCCGGGCACTTTCCGCGGGCCCGAGAGGGCGGCGCGGGCGGCTTGCGCGGGGCCGCGTTCTCACCTAGGCTAGGAACGGCGCGCTTCCGCGCGGCCGGCCCCGGCCCGGTGTATTTTTTCATCATGACGCGAGGATGCCCATGGCCCCCGAGCATACCGGCAAAAGTTCCGCGCCCGACAGCGCGGCCCGCAAAGACCGCAAGGACGATGTGGAAAACGGCCCCGCTGCCAGCGCGGCCCCCGAAAAGCCCTCCTTCGCCGAGCGCCTGCTGCGCTTTTTCCGCCCGCGCCGCGGCCTTTCCCGCGCCGAGGCCATGGCCGCCTTCAACCGCCGCTATGCGTCGTTTAAGGAACTGCTCCAGGCCAATGCCGATCTCGCCGGCATCCTCGCGGCCCTGACCCAGGCCCAGCAGGGCGAGCGCAGCCTCGAGACGCGCGAGGTGCGCAAGGAGGCGCGCCGGGCGGTCTTTCTCTGCGAGCGCATGGCCGAGAGCCTCAACGCCATGTCCGGCAACCGCTATACCGAGCTCGTGAGCGCGGCCAAGGCGCTCGGCGGCCGCATCGAGCGCGAGTTGCGCAGCCACACCCGCGGCGACCTGCGCACCGTCACCGTGCCCCTCTCCGAGGTGGACGCGAGCATGGCCTATATCGTGGGCGGCAAGAACGCCAACCTGGGCGAGCTCAAGAACATGCTCGGGCTGCCCGTGCCACGCGGCTTCGCCGTGACCATCAAGGCGGCGACCATCTTCCTTTTGCGCAACGGCGACCTTTTCGGCCGCATCTACGAGGCCCTGCGGCGGGTGGATGTGGAAAAGCCCTCCACCATCCGCAAAGCCGCGCGCGAGGCCGAGCGCCTCATCATGGCCGCGCCCGTGCCCGCGGACCTCGCCCGCGCCATGTACGCCGCGTGGGACGACGCCTTCGGCGACGACCGCGACAAGGCGGTGGCGGCCCTGCGCTCCAGCGCCGTGGCCGAGGACGGCGTGCAGTCCTTCGCCGGGCAGTACCACAGCGTGCTCGGCGTCATGCGGCCCGAGCTGCTCACGGCCATGAAAACGGTCATCGCGAGCCTCTTTTCCGAGCGCGCCCTCACCTACAGGGCGGCGCACGGCTATGCGCTCGACGCCACCGGCATGGGCCTGTGCTGCGTGGAGATGGTGGACGCGCGCGCGGCCGGCGTGGCCTTTTCGCGGCACCCGGTCGATTTGCGCTCCAACTGCGTGCTCATCAACGGCCTCTGGGGCCTGGGGGAGATGGTGGCCGACGGCACGGGCACGCCGGACCAGTGGCTCGTGTCCCGCGCCACGGGCAAGGTGACGCAGTGCGTCATCGCGCACAAGGAGATGGAGCTGGTGCTCCTGCGCCACGGGGAGCACGCGGAATGCGTGCTCGCCGAAGTGCCCGAGGACATGCGCGACATGCCCTCCCTGAGCGACGCGCAGGCGGCGGACATCGCGGCCATGGCCCTCACCCTCGAGCGCCATTACCAGTATCCGCAGGACATGGAATGGGCCGTGGACCAGGACGACCGCATCGTGCTCCTCCAGGCGCGGCCCATGGGCCTTGACTGCGCGAGCCCGGACAGCGCCTCGGAGGAATGCACCCTGCCCGCGCTCGGGCACTTGCGGCCCCTGCTCTTCGGGGCGGACATCGCGGCCCGGGGCGTGGGCTGCGGCCCGGTGATGCACGCCCACCCCAACGAGGACCTGACGCACTTCCCCGAGGGCGCGGTGATGGTCATCGAGCATTCCTCGCCCAATGTGATGACCGCGCTCCGGCGCGCGGCCGCCTTGGTGGCCGAGACGGGCAGCCTCACCGGGCATCTGGCGTCCCTCTGCCGGGAATTCGGCGTGCCCGCGCTCATGAACGTGCCCGGCGCCGTGAGCCTGCTTTCCGACGGCGAGGTGGTCACGGTGGACGCGCTGCTCGGCCGCGTGTTCGCGGGCGAGGTGCCCGAACTTCTGGCCTTGAGCCTGCGCCGCCGCCAGCCGCCCCAGGCCGACAACCCGGCGCAGGTGCTGCTCCGGCGCGTGGCGCCCTATATCCTGCCGCTGCACCTCATCGACCCGCAGTCCGAGCTCTTCGCCCCGGCCAACTGCATGTCGCTGCACGACATCATGCGCTACGCCCATGAGAAGAGCTATGCGGAGATGTTCCTCCTTTCCGACAGCCTTTCGGAAAGCGGCGGCGCGGGCGCGGCCAGCCGCCTCGTGTGCGCGGTGCCGCTGGATCTCTATGTCATCGACCTCGGCGGCGGCCTCAAGCCGCCGCACCGGCCCGAAGTGACGCCCGAGGACGTGACCCGCGTGCCCTTCAGGCCCCAGCTCGCCGGCAAGCTGCACCCGGCCGTGCAGGCGCGGGGGCCGCGCCCAGTGAACATGCGCGGCTTTCTCTCGGTGATGGGCCAGAGCATGATCGGCGGCAATCTCCAGGGGGGCCAGCGCTTCGGCGACAGGAGCTATGCCATCGTGTCCGACCGCTACCTCAATTTCTCCTCGCGGGTGGGCTACCACTACGCCATTCTTGACAGCTGGTGCGGCGACACGGTGAACAAGAACTACATCCGCTTCGAGTTCGCGGGCGGCGCCGCCGGCGATGTGCAGCGCGGGCGGCGAGCGCGCTGCATCGGCCTTATCCTGAGCGAGCTCGGCTTTACCATCGACGTGCTCCATGATAGGGTGCGCGCGCGCTTCCAGAAATACCCGAAGCTCGAGATCTGCTCCCGCCTCGACCAGCTGGGGCGCCTGCTCATCATGACGCGCCAGATGGACATGCTCATGGTCAGCGAGGCCGCCGTCCAGACCTTCGCCGCCAACTTTCTCAACGGGGAATACCACTAGGCCAGGTTCTGCACGGCCGCGGACAAATTTTCCTTCATTCCGTCTGGAGCGTAGCGGAAGACGGGTGCTGGTGCCGGAAGGATCCTAAAAAATAAGATTCTTCGGGGCTTGCAAGGAAGAAAAATAATTTCCGAAGGGAGTGTACTCAAGTACTCGACCGAGGAAATTTTTTTCTGACGCAGCAAGCACCGAAGAGGCTGTTTTTGACGGATGATTTCGGCGGTACAGGGGCAACAGCCACACCGCCAACGCAAAAGTCTCACAAGCCCCCCGTATGGCTGCGGCCTTTCCCGCTGCCCCGGAGTCATGCCATGCACCGCTCCCTGCTCGCCATCTTCGGCCCGGCCCGCTTCATCGGCCCGCAAAAAGCCCCCAAACGCTGGGACAAGCCGGGGCATGTGCCGCAAAAGCTGCTCTCCCGCGACTTTATCCTGCTCTTCCTCATGGCCATGTGCAGCAACAGCTTCATCGCTGTCTACTACTGCTTCGAGCAGTGGATGCAGGGTCTCGGCATCGCGCCGCAGTGGCGGGGCATTCTGCTCTCCGCGCTCTTCGCCATGATCCTCGTTTTCCGGCCGCTCACCAGCGTCTTCATGCTCAAGCGCAGCAAGCTCGGGGCCATGGTCGTCTCGCTCGTCGTCATGAGCCTCGTCATGCTCGTCTACCCCTATGTGACGCCCAAGGGCGCCGTGGAGACCATCCTCGTCCTGCGCCTCGTGCAGGGCATTGCGCTCGCCGTGTTTTCCTGCTGCACGGTTGCCGTGCTTGTGGACTGCATCCCGCCGGGGCAGAGCGCGCGCGGCTTTGCCCTCTTTTCCCTGACCTTGCTTTTGCCCTATTCCATCATCCCGGCCGTGTCGGAGAGCCTTATCCCGCTGCTCGGCGGCGAGGCGCGCCTCTTCGCGGCCACCACCGTGCTCGGCATCCCGTCCTTCGTCATGATCGGCCTTCTGGCCAAGCGCCTGCGCACGCCCGAGGTGGCGCCGCAAAGCGGCATGTCGCGCCAGGAGCTGTGGCACGCCATCACCCATTCGGGCCTCGCCTTCGTCAACCTCTCCTGCCTCGCCTTCAGCATCACCACGGTCATCGCCATCTTTTTCATGAAGGGCCTGTGCGGCGTCACCGGGGCGCATCCGGCTTGGTTCTTCAGCACCTACACCGTCACCATCATCCTCGTGCGCCTTTTCGGCAGCCACCACATGGACACGCTGCCGCGCTACCGCGTGACCACGCTCTGCGCGGCCGTGCTCTCGCTCTGCGTGCTCGGGCTCGCGTGGGGGCCGGAGTGGAGCTTCCTGCCGCTCGCCTGCGTCTACGGGCTGAGCCTCGGCCTGCTCTATCCGCTCCTGGCGGCGGCGGTCTATGACCGCTCCACCCCGGAGATGCGCTCGGTGAATTCCAACGTGATGATGGCCACCTTTGACGCCAGCGGCATGCTGGCGCCCATCATCGGCGGCCTCGTGATGCAGGCGGGGTTCGGCTATCAGGGGGTGTTCACGGCGGGCGCCGTGAGCGTGGCCTGCTGCGGGCTGTTCATGATCATCGACCGGGCGCGGGTGCTGCGCGCCGACCGCGAGGCCCTGCGCGGGGCGGCGTGAGGGGCTTTGTGCTCAGGGTTGTCATCCTGCTGCGCTGAGGCAGTAGCGGCGGGGGAGCGGGGTTCGTGCTGCTTCTGCCGCCTATTTAATGCCGAAATTATCCGTCAAAAACAGCCTTTTTGCTGCTTGCTGCGTCAGAGAAA